>CAZRWF010000047.1:0-20601 GCA_964603685.1 uncultured Chitinophagaceae bacterium | reverse complement strand
ACGCCGTTGTACGCATTGGCGCCGTACAAGGCGGAACCCGGTCCGCGTACCATCTCCACTCGCCCGAGATCTTCCATCGGTGTCGACATTCCGTTCCATTCCGTCGCACTGAGGAAGGCGGTACCGAGATCGCGGCCGTCGAGAAGAATCAATACGCGGCGGTTCAGCGAGGAGTTAAATCCCCGCGTGTTCAGGTTAAAGTCATACAGTCCGCTTTGAACAAGATCGACGCCGGGTTGACCTTCCAGCAGTTTTGGCAGTTGTCCGGAGGAAGCGCCGCGCTGTAAACTTTTCCCTTCCACCACGGAAATGGCCGCCGGTGCTTCGGTGATCCGTTCTTTCCGGAGCGAGGCGCCGTAAACGAGAATTTCGTTTAATTGTACATTTTCATCCGAAAGATCCACATTCATTTCCGACGTTTGATCCGCCGTGACAGACACTTTCGCTTCCACGTTCCGATGACCGACGGCAGAAACAACGACCGTATATTCTCCGGCAGGTATTTTTGTCATCGTAAATTCCCCGCTCTCATTGGAAGAGGCGCCCCAGGCGGTCCCTTTGATCAATATGTTTGCGAAGGGGATCCCTTCCTTGGTGTCCACATGCCGAACCATACCTTTGACCGTGCCGGAGTTCACCGTGCGGGCACGGAGGGAGTCCAACACCGACTGCTGGGCGGACAAAGAGACAAAACAACCAAACAGTAAAAGGGTCAAAAAGAAGGGACGAAACGATTTCACGGGAGCCTCCAAGTGGGTTCAAAGTAGCAGCGTCCCAACTCTCACAATGAAGAATTGGGACGCTGTGATGTTTTCCATCAAAAAACGGGATTCCGATTAGAAATTTTTCGAGGACAATTCACGATAGTTTCCCGGTACCTCGACATCACCCGCTAAGAACATTTTCACCGGACCAATTCCTTTGGCAAGCCACAGTTTTGCAGTAACGCCGCTGGAGACCGTTGCCGATCCCACTTTCGCCTCGCGGGAGATGATCAAATAATAGGCCGTATAGGCGACTCCATTCACCGTCACTTCTCCTTTGCTTTCCCATTTACCGGAGACCGTTAACGTAATGTTCGTCGGTGCGGAAGGATTAGCATAGCTGGTATACACACCTTGATGCGCCGTAAATGTTCCGCCGAGTCCGACACCCGGTGAGGCGAGTTTGATAAATTTCAACGAATCCATCCGAACGCCGACGGCATTGGCGGAATCTTTGATCACCGATCCGCGGAAGAAGAGACCGAAATTTGTCATATAATAGTAGTCACCGTTCGCGGTATCATAGTAGGCGAAGATCGGGGTGAATTTTTTCGCTCCGCCCGGCGCGGTCAACGTGGAGTCCATAATCAACACTGCTGAGGTTCTTCCGTTTTTCGAGGCAACATATGCACCGTACGTCGGGCCAAAAACGGCGGTGAATGGTGTCGTCGCACCGATGGTCCAGGAAGTGCTGTAGAACGCGCTGGTACCGGCGATCGGAGTTTCCGTGTCCTGCGTGGTGAAATATCCGGAATAGTTGAACCGGTTTCCGGCAGTGAGCGGAAATACATCATTCGGAACATTGTTATCAGTCGAAGGCGGCGTCACCGGATCTTCATCCTTTTTACATCCTCCGAGGATCATCGCCGATAACAACACAGCAACGCTCATCATCGCGTAGATATTTCTTTTCATGGGTGCTCCTTACGATTGGTGAAAAAATATGGACTTGGATGACTATCCAAAAGTGTGGGTTATTTTAGCAAATGGAATACTGAGAGTCAAGCAATGCCGGGGCCGATCCCTCCTTTTTCTTTTGCATTTCACAGGGGTCTTTGGCATATTCGCATTCATTATTGAAAAGGAGGCTTCGTTGAAAAAAACCACGCTGATTTGTTTGATATTTCTCTGTTTTTCCGGTGCCAAGGGGGGCGGATTCCAGTTGAACGAACACGGTGCAAGGAGCATGGGACAAGCCGGCGCTTTTGCCGCTCGGGCGTACGACGCCTCCGCCGTTTATTTTAATCCCGCCGGATTGGCATTCCAACAGCGCAATTCATTCTACGGCGGTACGACACTCATTCTGCCGGCGATCGATTTTTACGGACCGTCCAATTTGGGTGTAAACACGAAGTCGGAAATGACCCGACAGATGTTCACGCCGGTAAATGCGTACGTGAAATACGGAATTTCCGACGAACTTCATTTTGGATTCGGGGTCTACAATGCCTTCGGTTTGGGATCGGAGTGGCCGTCAGCGTGGGATGGTCGGCAGATTACGATCAAAGCGGACTTACAGACATTCTATTTCAGTCCTACCCTGGCATATAAAATTTCCGACCAATTGTCGCTCGGTGCCGGTTTCAATTATATTATCGGCGATGTGTTGCTCCGGCAGGAAGTCGGCGGCGTACCGGTCGGGTCGACCGCGCCGGTGGTCGATCTGGAACTTGCGGGAAACGGAATGGGATTTAATCTCGGCGCGTTATATAAATTTTCAGAATCGCTCTCGCTGGGGGTA
Organism: uncultured Chitinophagaceae bacterium; assembly: GCA_964603685.1. Taxonomy (GTDB): domain Bacteria; phylum Bacteroidota; class Ignavibacteria; order UBA10030; family UBA8401; genus UBA8401. Next base: position 18,096 of record CAZRWF010000047.1, on the reverse strand, counting down.
ACGTATCGCAGCGGATCGAAGATCGAAGGAACCGGCACCGCCGCCTTCACTCCGAATCCGCCGCAGCTTGGGCTTCCGAACGGCGACGTGAGCGGCAATATTGAACTCCCCTCCACCGGATACGTCGGCATTGCCATGAAACCGATGGATCATCTGGAAGTGGAGGTCGATTACCAATTCGTCGGATGGTCGAGTTTCAAGGAGCTCCGGATCGATTTCAAAAAAGACGGCTCCTCGACCGTTCAGCCGAAAAATTATGAGGATACGTACATTTTCCGGGCGGGCGGCGAATATACGATGGAAATGCTGACGCTGCGCGCCGGATATCTGTTTGACAATACTCCGGTGCAGGAAAAATACGTCGACCCGATTCTTCCCGATGCCGACCGGCACGGGTGGAATTTCGGATTCGGATACCGGTGGTCGGAGGAGATCACGATCGATGCGGCTTACCTCTTCCTCAAAGTCCGGCAAAACAGAGTCCGGAACACCGTCACATCGTTCGACGGAACGTACAATTCCATTGCCAATCTTTTCGCCATGAACGTCAGCTATTCATTTTAAGCCGGGGACCGAACCATGAAAAAATATTTCGGAGTCATAATTCCAGTTCTTTTCCTTTTTGCCGGTTGCACGGATGATGTGCCGACCGATGTTCCGCCGCCGGGTCTCGGCGGTGCGACCGTAAACAAATATGTGTCGATCGGCAACAGCTTAACCGCCGGCTATCAATCGGGGGGACTATATGAGGATGGACAAATCTATAGTTTCCCGAATTTGATCGCGACGCAATTGAAAAAAGCGGGAGCAAACCTCGGCACGTTTGAGCAGCCGATCTGGGGCAATCCCGGCTCGCCGAATCTTTCGGGCAAGGCGGCGCGGTTGGAGATCATCTCCTGGCCGGAAAGCGGACCGGTGATCGGTTCCAGCGGTGCCACGGCCGGAACGGCAACGAACGCCTCGCTGAGCAGGCCGTTCGACAATCTCGGGATTCCCGGAGCGTATATCAGCGATTTCCTCGACACGACCGATTTTTTCACAAAAGCGGTCACCAGCAGCAATCATTTTTATCCGCACGTTCTGAGAAACAAATCGCTCGGCGCCAGTGTGTTTGAGCAGGCAAAAAATATCACGCCGAAGGCCGACATCGTCACCTTCTGGCTCGGGAACAATGATGTATTATTGTTCGCGGTCGGCGGCGGCGTTGCCGTGGTGAGCGGAAACGTGGTGAACACATCCCCGACATCCTCTGCAACATTCGCCACCGTATATGCGCGGGCGCTCGATTCCCTCCGCGCGGCGTTTCCGGATGCAAAGATCGTTGTCGGCAATATTCCTGATGTGCGGGCGATTCCGCATTTTACGACGGTCGGCCCGGCCGTAGCGGCCACTCTTCAAGGAGCGTTCGCCGTCAGCTATCAAAAACGGGGAAACAGAGGCCCCGGCGACGGTTCATCTTACTTAACGGAAGCGAATCCGCCGCTATTGCCGCTCGGCGCGGGATCGTACGTGGGTGACATGGCAAAACCCAGTTCCGGACGTTGGTATCGCGATAACAATGTTCCTGTTCCTCCGGGCGTCGACACCACAAAAACGTTCGGACTCAATTATCTCAATCCGATTCCCGACGCGCTTGTGCTGGATTCTGTTGAATTGGCGATGGCGGCAACGGCGATCGCGTCGTTTAATCAAACGATCGCGACGGTGGCGGCGGCGAAAGGGGCGGTGCTGTTGGATGTGAACGCAATTTTCGATGCGATCAAGAAGAACGGTTATACCTATCAGGGTGTGACGTATACGACGGAATATATCGCCGGCGGATTGTTCAGTTTGGACGGCATCCATCCTTCGTCCAAAGGAGCGGGCATCGTCGCCAATGAATTTATCAAAAGGATGAATACGGCGTTCGGGATGAACATTCCACTGGTAGATGTGCAGCGGCTCCCCGGAATCCCCGCGCCGTTGTCCAAGTTCGCGAAATCGACATATCTGCCGAAGATCGCCGTACACGACGTACAATCAATGAACGATCTCTGGAAATAACTCCGCTGTTCGGTCCATCGAGTTTTGTCGACAACGCCCGGTGTTCCGGGCGTTGCTCTTTAGTGGCGCAGTTTTTCGGGATGCTGCCGATCGTGGTCGTCGATCGGTTCGAGGTGGGAAACGATATGCGACCGGTATTCCAACTCTGCGGAGAGGAGTGTTTCAATCTCGGTGGAGATCACGTGCGCCGATTCGAGCATCGTTCCTTTGGGAAAGAGCAGATGGAATTCGATCCAAACAGAATTTCCCCCGTCGCGATACCGCAGTTCATGATATTGCAGGTTTCGGATCGACGTTTCCCGATCGAGCACGGCGCGGATTTTTTTTTCCATTTCCGGGTTCGCTTCATCCATCAATCCGCCGACCGATTGGCGGACCAGTTTCCCCCCTTCCCAGAGAATATTGGCGGCCACCGCCATCGCCACGAGCGGATCGAACGGCATCCACCCGGTCACCTGCGTCAGGATTAATCCCGCCACAACGCCAAAACTTGTCCAGGAATCGGTCAACACATGTTTGCCGTTCGCCCGCAGGATCAACGAATTCGTCCGCTTCCCCTGCCAGACCAAAAATCCTCCCAACAGCAGGTTCACCACCGATGCGCCAAAGATGATCATTGTTCCGGTATCCAAATTTAACAACGGCGTGCCGCCGATCAGTTTGATGATCGATTCATAAAAAATGTATATGGCGGCGATGATGATGAGACTTCCTTCGAGTCCGGCGGAAAAAAAACCGATCTTCTCATGTCCGTACGGATGAGAACGATCGGCCGGTTGAAGACTGAGCCACAAACTGTAGGCGGCAAATCCGACGGCGATAATGTGTACGACCGATTCCGCCGCATCAGAAAGGATGGCGGCCGAACCGGTGATGCCGTACGCATACCACTTGCCGAAGAGCATCAACACGCCGACGGCGAGAGAGAGACGGATCGCAAATTGTTGCTGGGAAACGATCGATTTCATTAAAAATAACGTACGGATATTTTCTTCTTCAAGAAATCTTTTTTTTCGGTCTAAAAATGACGAAGCCGCGATCAGGGCCGCGGCTTCGAAACAAGTGCGATGTATTGTCTGGTCAATTCAGGGACGGCAGCGAATAATTGATCCAGCCGAACCAGCTGACTCCTTTATAACTTGTGATCGGCCCCTGTACTTCATCCAATTTGGTATCGTTATTGTCCGCATCAGTGACCGTTACCGACCAGGTGTTGTTCCTTCCGGCCAGAATATATTCGGCGCCGGCACCGATCGACAAACCCGGGGTGAGAAAAATTTCCAACCCGGCACGACCATCGAATCCAAATTGACGGTTCATCATAGTATACGTCAAATCTTTCAGCGTGTTGTCGTTACCGGTCGCGGAGAGATATGTCAGATGAAGTTTTGCCGCAGTGCCGAGAAAAAATCCGAATCGCCGGAAGTAATATTTTTTGACGAAACCGATGCTGATATTTCCGGTAAGATTCACGCCGATCTCCGACGTATCGACAGTCGATAAACCATTGGCTTCGTATTTGTCGATATAAAAATTACCGGGAACAGAGACGAATCCTGCCGCCGCGCCGAGATGGAACCACAATTCCGAAATGCCGGTGGCATTTGCCAGACTCATTTGCAGTGCGGCGGTGGGGCCGTAGGCATCTTTCGTTTCGCCCGTTACATGCATCACAAAATCATGTTTGGGCAATCCGAAATTGCTCCGAAATCCGGAGATGACGATCGGTACACGGCCGAATCCAACAATGCCATTGATGCCGAGCTGCGGAATCTCCCGGACGCTGAGGCCTGGCGAATATCCCGATCCGGTGATCGTCTGTGCGTACGAAAACGCCGAGGCATTCCGCTTATTATCCCCCACTTCGCGGATTTTTACGAATCCCCGTTCCACGGTTTTGATTTCTCCCGATTCGGTCTCTTCCTGTTCCTCTACCCAATAGGCGTCGTCGAGTCCGACCCCTTCCCGTGTTCCGATCGAGACCCGGATCCCCATCGCCGTCACTTCGGCAACGCCCCCTGTAAGATTAAACTCCCGGAGTTTTTTCGTTTCATTGCCGATATTGATCGCGCTGGTCGCGACGGCGGAAGAAAAGGCGATCCATTCTCCGTCCGATTCCACACCGTCGTCCACCTGTTCGGAGCGTTCGATCGGGTCATCATCTCCCCATCCTTGGGCAGTCCCGATATAAACGATGGTCGGTGTATTGGAACGGTCCACATTCATCTTATACCAGAGAAGGCCGAGTTTGAGTTTGACGGTGTACTCCGTGTACTGGATTTTTCCGATTACCTTCCCCTCATCATTCTTCTTATCCCGTTCACCGCGGACGGAGGAACGTTCATACTGTTCTACATACGGAATGTAAAAAAATCCGGAATTGAGAATGTTTTCCAATTGGCTCGCGGATAATCCGGCCGCCTGCGCTTTGGTCGCGAGAAATGAGTTCCGTTCCGCTTCGGTGAGATTCTCCTTACTCAACATCTCTTTATTAAGATCCAACAAGGAGAGGAGCGAGGGTGCAAGCGATTGTTCGACGATGGGACGGACGCCGGCAGCGGTATAATATTTTTTTCCGCCGGATTTTTCGGCGAACTCCTGAACGACTGAACCGGGAAGCGGGGCATACGAAAACCGTTCCAGCGTCACCGCGGAGGAGACGGCAGCGGTCATCGATTCCTTATGACGGGAGGTGAAGCCGTAGGAGTTGGGGGCCAACACGGTGTTGACGAACGATACCACTTTTTTCTGATACGGCTTATCCTGAACCGCGGCGGCCGTACCAAAAAACAACACACCCAAGAACACCGCCGGAAGTATCCGGATATTCCGCAATTGTGTGTATGATCTTTTCATAGAATGTTCCGTTTTTATCGTTTGTGATATGTTGTGGATCCCAGCGACGCGTTAAATGATGCCAGATGCGTGGTCAGCGAAGCGGACCGGTACACGTACATCTGGGAAGAGGTAATACTGTTGAAGTAAAACGTATAATACGATGAAGAAAGTTTCGTTACCACTTTATATGTTCCGGACTGAACATACACGGCAATGATCGAATAAACAATATTATTCGTTTGAATGGAGGTCGTGGTGTTAATATAATTCAGCACATTGGAGGAGGTATACCAATTGCCCGTCAACGAACTCGGCATCGTCGTTCGCTGCCAGTTCGCCGTGTAGGTTACGTACGTTCCCGAACTCTGCGACTGCGCGTTCGACAACGACGAGGTTTCGGTCCCTTTGCTGATCGAAGCGGACGATGACGACACGGACGAAAAGAAAAATGGAATATAGTTCAGATTCGGACGCCGGACAATGACCCGATAGGTGGTGCCGGACTGATGCGTGGAGGTAACGGTATTGATCTCCGTACTGATCGTCGGCTGCACCTGAAAACCCGATTCATAAAACAGATACGTGAATGTTCCGCCGGACGTATACCAGGAATTGTTTAATGTGGAAGGATATGATATGGAAGTCCACGTGGTGGAGACATATGCCGTTGATGTTCCCGTTGGAGCAATTTCCGCACCCAATTGATCCGTTGAACCGCCGCTGCGATACGCGGACATATTCGTGGCGGAAACATTGCTGAAGAAAAACGCATAATAGATGTTCCCGCTGCTCTTCGCGATCACCTTATACACGGATCCGATTTGATAAACCACAATGACCGTATATGATGTGCCGGAATATTGCACGGTGGCGGAGGTGATCGTGTACGTCAGAACACCTCCCGTCGTGTACCAATTTTTTACCAAATTGCTGGGAATGGAAGAGACGACACCGGGTGTCGGAAGAAAAGTGGAATAGGTTCCGGCGCCGGCCGCTTCCGCATTACTTTGCGAAGCAAAACTGCCGCTGCGATAGGCCGAGAGCCCCGTGGCAGAAATATCCTTAAAATAGAACGTATAGTAGGCGTTCAGGGCGGAATGGTATGTGATCACCTTGTATACTGCATTATCAACGGTGATCTTTTTTATTGTATAGACTGCCCCCGCATATTCCAATGATTCGTTCCCCGAAAAAAGATAGGTCGGATCTCCGGCAGAATTATACCACAAACGGAGCATTGACGAAGGGAATGTTATCGACGGATTATTGGGGTCGATGTTCTTACCAGGGTCACCGATAAAATTATCGCCGCAGGAGAGAAGAACAAAGAGTGGAAGGAAAATATACGTGCGTCGAATCATGGGTCCCCCTGAAGTGTGTCACAGCGATCGAACGAGTAGAATTTGTTGTGCGTTGGCCGGCGGCGTCAGAGTGACCGTGCCGTCGAATGAAAGGACCGGTTCCGTAAACCGCCGCAATATAGACAATTGACAAGAAAGGTCAAACATAATCCTCCGCGTACATAAAAAACCCGTCGCACCAGAGACGGGTTTTTTGATCATTTCGAATGAATTACATCGGTCACTTGATCAGTGATATTCTCCTCACCACTGTTTTTCCTTCCGACATCAATGCGGCAAAATAAACGCCGCCGGCCAAACGGCGGGCGTCGAAATTCCGTCGATGCGTGATGCCGGCTTCCAGATGATCTTGCACCACCGTAGCGACAACTCTGCCGATGACGTCGTAGATCATCAGCGAGACAAATCCGCTCCGTTGCAGGGTGAATGAGAAAGTGGTGGAAGGGTTGAACGGATTGGGAAAGTTCTGCGCCAGCGCAAATGTTGTTGCCGAACGTGCGATATTCATTTCGACGGACGGAGAATACGAGAATGATCCGTCATGGTCGATCTGTTTTAACCGGTATAAATATTTTCCCGGTTCGGAGACAGGATCGGAATATTGATAATCGTGCGGCCTGTTCGACGTGCCGTTTCCTTCCACAAAACCGATTTCCTTCCACGCCGGAAGATTCGTCCCGTCCGCGATGTTCGACCGTTCGACGGAAAATCCGAAATTGTCCGTTTCGGTTGCCGTGGCCCACCGCAACTCGACCGCATTCCCTTGTTGTACGGCGGAGAACGACACGATCTCCACCGGCAACGGCGTACCGGTATTTTCATCCGCCCCCATATACGGGTCGGAGGTGGGACGGGTATGATTGTCGTAATCGTTTGTTACCCAAGTGATCGGTGTTCCTTTCAAATTAACATCGCCGATCGATCCGCCGGAGACATGAAGGTCCGTATTCGACACGAACGTGACGGACGTGTTGACGGAATTTGCGTCTTTACTCGTATTAGTCCGCCACAACGCAAGCGTGGTACGGTCCGTTCCCGCCGAGGCCCCGAACACACCCCCCGTGCCGCTGACATAAATATTATTGTAATTGGAAATGAGGACCGACGTGGCGAGGATGGAATAGCCGTAATGTTTCCCGCCGGTGGACGAGTTCGATCGGGCGTTGATGAAGATATTGTTCATCACCGTATCGTTGGCCGAAGAATTCGATGCAACGCGGCGGAACGCGAACGTGTTGGAGACGCCGGTGCCGACCCCGGTGCCGCCGATGCGGACGGTGTTGTAATAATATTTCGTGGAAACGGTCGACGTGGCGGCGGTATCCATAATCCCGGTGATGCCGTATTCGGTCGTTAGTCCTTCGCCGAGGCTGACCATATTATTCTTGAAGGTTCCGTTGCCGTTGCCGTTTACGATACCTTTGATGGTCGCGGAGGTGTGCGACGTGGAAAGAAGGATGTTGGTAATTTTATTCCGCTCGATGATATTGGCGCCGGACGTGCTGCCGGAATAATATATCCCCACGGCATGAACAGCCGCGCTGGCATGGGTATTCCGGATGGAATCGATGGTATTGTTTGAGATCAGCACGCCGTCCGCCGATCCCTCATGATTGATCCCGATGACGGATGCGAGGCCGTGTGCATTGGTGCTGGAGTTGGCGGTGGTCAATGAGCGGATCGTATTACCGGAGACCGTTCCATAAATGGCACTGCTGGTAATCTGAATACCCATCACCTGATCGTTTTGGAATGAGGCAGTGGAGTTGTTTTTCAGATTGGCAACGGTATTGTTGGTGATCGAATGAAAGCCGTTCGGACCGTGCGAAATACCGACGATCGGTAAAAAGACGCTGGATGATATCGCGTTATTTTGGCTGATGCTGCCCGGCGTATCGGTCGATCCGATGGTATTCCCGGAGATCGTGGCCAATTCGGTCGTCGTGGTAACAACGATTCCGTAGATCGCGGTCCCTTTGCTTGTGGTGGAATTCGTCACCGCTATCGATCCGACGACATTGTTCGAGATCGTATTGCTGCCGCTGATGGAGTAAATGCCCCGGAAAGAATTGCGGACGGACGGTTCGCTGGTCATGGAGATTGATCCCGTACCGGTGCTGCTCCCGATCGTATTGCTGAGGATGTACGCGGTATCGACCGATACAATGTAGATGCCGGTCAACGTCTCGGTTAAACTCGAATTCGACGTCGTTATGCTGATATTCCTGATGGTATTGTTTTGCAGCGAACAGACAATCGACGAAGTCTGGATGACGATGCCGATGAAGGCGGACGATTGAGTGATCGGACCGACCGTCCATGCCGAGCCCCCGGCGCTGGCGCTGGATCCGCCGATAAAGTTATCCTTCACCGACACATTTGTCACTCCGCTGCCGCTGATGTGAATCACATGCGTTGTGGATGTACCGGTAGCCGTTCTCGATGCCGTCTGATAAAAACTGTTGCCGGTGATGTTCAGATTTTCCGTGAACCCGGCATAACTGATGCCGCGGGCTGTCGACGCTTCCGCAAAGAAGTTAAAAATATTGTTGTTCGAAATGGTCGTATTGCTGTCCGATTTTCCGGAGAGGCCGCCGCCGATGATGGCAAAATACGGTGTCGTTGCGCCGCTGCCGATATTATTGTTCGTCACGGTATTATTGAAGTTTCCCCGGCTATTGGAGACACCGTCGTCATCCGTCGAACTGGCGGTAAACATTATGACCGCTTCGCTGGTATTGGTATTCACTCCTTTGATCGAACAATACCGCAGAATATTGTTTCCCGCCATGTTGATGAATTCCACCGCATAACCGGTGGTCGACGTATTTTCGATCGTCAATTCCTGTGAGGATCCGGTCCCTCCCGGACGGCCGTCCACGATAAAATAGTTCGCTTTGTTAAATCGCAGCGTACCGGTGGCATTGGAACTGGAGATGCTCAGCGCCGTCGCACCGGAGGCGGGGCGGATCGTAATCGTTTTGGACGCGCTCGACCATGTGCTGTCCGACAGATTTATCGGAAATGTTTCGCCGGAACTGGTATAGGTGGATTGTAATTCAAAGACGACGTTTCCGATGACACCATCCGTTCGGATCGCCGCAATGGCGGCAGTCAGTGTCGAATATGTTCCGGTCGGTCCGACGGTTACCGTACCGGTGAGCAGTCCGGCATTCGTTCCCTGCGTTCCGGCAACGGAAAATCCCAGCCCCCCTTCGGTGACGGCACAGACACGCCACTGATAGGACGTGTTGAAGGTGAGCGAATAATTGGTAAAGGTTACCACCCCCGCATCCACGCTGTCGACGAAACTAAATGTGGTCCCTCCGTCCGACGACCGGTAGATGGCGTAGGCAAGTTCATTCGATGCGTTATCGGTCCAATTGAGCGTTACCCTGTTCCATTTTACCAATGTAAAGTTCAAACCGGTGGGTGTCGTGGCGACAGGCGGGGTTAAACTGATGGAGGAGTTCGATTCCGGAACCGTGGAAAGACTGATCTGCGTCGTGCTGGAAAATGTTGCGGTATTCGCCGTCTGTTGCATCAGTGCCTGGGTGGCGTTCGGCGGATTGTTCGCGCTGTTATTCCGTATGCCGACCGTGTAGGAATAGGTAGCGCTTCCGGCGGTCATCGTCCCGTAGACGAATTCGACGACACCGGTCCCTTCATACAATTTAATTTGGAAGTTCAGATCGGGTGTGGTATTTCCCGAAACATCCGCTCCGGACCACTCCACGGTGAGTACGCGGCTCGGAAATGTTCCGCTCACCTGATATTTGATATTAGATAGACTGGCGACCGAAAGATTGTCATACAGCGGTGCCAGCGTCAGAGATTGTGCAAGAAACTTCTCGTTGTCGCCGTCATAGGCGCCGCCGGACCCGTTGTCGGTCGCGGAAGTATTGAAGTCGATGATTCCGTTGGTCGTAACGTTGAATTGCGTATACCGGGTCCCCATATACCAGAAATCGAATCCGATGCTGATGAGGTTGCTCCGGTTATCATCACTGCCGGATCCGCGCCAAGAGGAGATCTCCGTACCGCCGGACATGATGGAGGTATACGTGATGCCGGTGGATCGCGAAGCGGAATAATTCGCCGCCGATTGCGCGGTGAGTGTGGAAGCGGTGAGTGCCGTCATCAGAAAAACGGCGGCGGTACGTACCATTGTGTTCATGGAACCTCCAAGTGATGGAATGAATGATTGCTGGGAATTTTTAGAATCGACGCACCGCCCGCTCCCCCTTTGTTGCGCCTTCGAGTCTTTGTTCCCTCCACCCCCTGAAGTGAAACAAAGTAGACAATTTGGTCTGATTTATCAACATGCGGCTTCTCTGCCGACAGCGTCATATTAATCGCCGAAGGTAATCCTGTAATTTCAACAGGTCATCCTTGACAAAGTACGACACCGCACCGGCCGCCGCTGCTTCGTCGCGGAATTCCTGGTCATGAAAATTCGAAACAATGATGATTGTGGAATCGGGAAATTCCCGCTTCAAGGCTTGCGTCGCGGCAATGCCGCCGACGGTCCCCATGTGAAGATCCATCAGCACGACATCGGGCCGTTCACGCCGAAACACCGACACAACGTCGACGCCGTCCGCACATTCGCTGATGACATCCGACGGTGCCGCTACGACGTCGCGGATCATCTTTCTCATCATTTCGCTGTCGTCGACGATCATCATCTTCATGAACCTTCAATCCCTTCGCTTGATTTGCGCTGATGTAATATCGACGGAGACGGGGAGGAAAAACAGCGGTGCGGGTACTCTTTTTCAGAGAGTACTTCTCCTCTTGCCGCAATAGGGGGTGAGACGATCTCCGGAAACAGGAAGGGAAACGGGCGGAAAGAGGCGGCAGGCGATCGGAATTACAGCAACGACTTATGTTCGATCGCAAATTTCAGCAGACTGTAGCTGCCGGACAGCCCGAGTTTTTCGGAGATCTTAAACCGGTAATTTTCGATGGTCTTTTGGGATAAAAACAGCAGTGCGGCGATTTCTTTGCTCGTTTTGGATTCTGCGATCAACTTCAGAATTTTGCGCTCCTGTTCGGTCAAGGCAGCGAGTTGAGGATGGGAGGCCGTGAAAGACTCCCTTTTTTCGTTTCTTCGCACCAATTTGTCGGTCAACGCGGCACTGATGTAATACCGTCCTCCCGCCACCGCGTGTACGGCATTGGCGATCTCCATCGAAGCGCTTTCCTTTAAGAGATATCCCTTCACCCCGATCGACATCGCCTCGTTCAGGATCTCCTCGTCGTCGAACATTGTCAAAAAAATCACGGCGGCAGCGTTGTTCTGCTGCACCAGCGACCGTGCCACCTCCAATCCGGTTTTTTTCGGCATGTTCATATCCAAAATCGCCACATCGGGAGAATGTTCTCGGATCACCCGCAGCGCTTCCTCCCCATCTCCGGCGACGGCAACGACGGAGAGTTCCGGATCGCGCGACAAGGCCTGTTTTACGCCGTCGCGAAACAGCGGATGGTCGTCGGCGATAATGACGGTTCTTTTTTTCATAACGTTCATGTGTTGGCCGGTGACCGGCGATGTACCGCGATGGTGACGGTAACGACCGTACCGACCGCGGAGGAGTGAATAACACAATTCCATCCGAACATTTTCGCCCGCTCCAACATCCCGGAGATGCCGAACCCGGCGTGACGGTCGACCGCCGGTCCGGCATACGATTCGAAGGTCACCGATTCCCTTTCATTCCCGTTGCGGCGTTCCGCGATCCCTTTTCCGTTGTCCGTTATCGTTACGGTGATCGCACCGTCCGACCGTGTGACGGAAACGGAGGCGGTCGTGGCGCCGGAGTGTTTCAGGATGTTGTTGAACGATTCCTGGACGATGCGAAAAAGGCTGATCTCTTCGTCGCCGGTCAATACACCGTCGATTTCCGCAATCTCCGCGGTAAATCGGATGGAGGATGAAACGCCGATATTTTTCACCAACGCCCGGAGAGTTTTCGTCAACCCGAGCTGATCGAGCTGGTGCGGACGAAGATGATGCGAAATCGACCGCACTTCCTGGATCGCTCCGGAAACGAGCGCGGAAACATCGTTCAATCCCTCCGCAACGGAGGGAATCTCCCGCTGTTTCACTAACAGCGTATTTTTGATCACCAAAAGGTTTTGTCCGAGACTGTCATGCAGTTCATTGGCGATCCGTTTCCGCTCGGATTCCTGGGATTCGATTAGGCGGCGGGTAAATTCCCGGTTCCTCTGTTTTTCCCGCTCGAGCGCAGCGAACCTTCGCCGGAGAGCGAATACAATTGAACCAACGAAAAGAAGGGCGCCGGCCGTTCGAAACCACCATGTGGCATGCAGCGGCGGCAGAACGACAATCCGCAACGTCGCCGGCGAAACACTTTTTGTCCCGACACTGTTTTCTGCGGAGACGGAAAATTGATATTCGCCCGGATCGAGGTTCGTATATTGCGCCAATCGGTTTGTGCCCGCATCGTTCCACCGCTCTTCAAAACCTTCCAACAGATATGAGAAGCGGATTTTTTTCGGAGCGGAGAAATTGATGCCGGTGTACTGAATTTCAATTTTTGTTTCGCCGGGTGACAGGGTGATCACGTCCGAAAGCGGCCGCGGTCGATTCTCCACCCACACCTCCTCCACCATCACCGTCGGAGGTTGTATGGTGGAAGATACGGATCGCGGATCGAGCAGGACCACACCCTGCGACGTTGAAAACCACAACATTCCTTCGTCGGTTTTCCAACAGCGTGCTGTTCCGCCGCCGCTCGTCTCTTCATTCAGCATTCCATCGTCTTTACCGATGGTAAAACATCGGACCGGCACGCCGGACCCGTCTGCGGCGGCATTCAATTCCACCGCCGGAACGCGATAAATGCCGTGGATTCCGCCGATCCAAAAATTTCCCGCATCGTCTTCGATGATCTGCGCGATCGATTCATCGAACAATCCTTCGGCTTCGGTCACATGGGCAAACGTACCGTTGTTCCATCGCGCCAGTCCGCGGTTTGTTCCGATCCAAACGGAACCGAGGGCATCTTCGTACATCGGCGCCGCGGAATTATCCAACAGACCGCTCCCCTTTTTGAATGACGTCGCGATCCCGCTGTCGATCCGTACGACACCGTTGGCGGAAAGGGAAACCCACACGGCGCCGTCCGAGGCCGCCAGGATGGCGTTGACCCTGTTGCTGGGAAGGCCGGTGGAGGTATTCCACACTGTCACTGAATCCCCCGCAATCTGCACAACCCCTTCGTGCGCCGTTCCGATCCACATGCCGCCGCGGAGATCCTCCACAATGGAAATAATGGACGTCGAGGAGGTCAATATGCCGCCGGTGAATCGCCCGATTGTTTTGCCGCGGATCGTGTAGACACCTTTCCCCCACGTTCCGATCCAGATTGTTCCGTCACGCGATTGCAGCAGCGTGTAGATGCTGGAAGGAGCATCGGGCAGCGGCACCGAAACGAACGAGCGGCCGGGACCGGGCTTCCGTTTTTTTAATCCGCCGTCCCATGTGCCGATCCACACCGCCCCGTCGGAGTCCTGCATTCCGCAGAGGACGATATCGGCGCCAAATCCGTTCGCCGTGGAGAGCGTCGACACTTGTTTCCGGCGGAGTTGAATCAATCCGCCGCCGTCTTTTCCAAGCCAGATGTTTCCTTCCCGATCTTCGAATACCGTCGAAAGATCGCCGGTGGAAACCGGGCCGAAAAAGTCCACCGACGTTTTCAGCGTATCGGTGATGATGCGAAGATCGTCGGGTGTTAAGAGCCATTTTTCCCCGTTGCGGAGAATGTATGTTTCACCCGGACGAACACCGGCAAATTCCGGATCGACCGATTCGATTCCTTTGTGCCGCCGGACAAATCCTCTTCCTTTGGCGCAGTACCAGATGGTTCCGCTGCGATCGGCCGTAACAGCATACCCTCCCACCGGAAAAAATTCCTTGACGGAAATGGAATCCCCCCGCAATTCCGTCATCGCACCGGTACCGACGAATCCGACATACACCGTCCCGTCCGGCAACGGTAGAATTTGATTGGCATACGTCAGGGGCAATCCGGACGATCGGTCGAAATGGAGAAAACGGCCGTCTGCTGAAACAAATACGCCGGACTCCGTTGCACACCAGAGTCGGCCGCTGCTGTCTTCGTTGATCGACAGAATCCGCGTGGCGGTGATCCCCCGCGCACTGTCGATCCGCTCAAACTTTCCGCCCGCATACCGGACCAAACCACCGGCATCGGTGCCGATCCACAAGATGCCGCGCCGGTCGGTGAACAACGACATGATGTTGCCGGTGAGCAGTGCGGGGGTGTTGGCAGGCTTGAAGGTTTTCATACGAACACCGTCAAACCGGGCAAGGCCGTTCCACGTGCCGATCCAGATATATCCGTCCGTCGTTTGTGAAATACAGCGGACGCTGCTCTGCGGCAGACCGTGCTCCACTTTCCATTGCTGGACGACAAATCGTTCGGACGCCGCGGGAGCGAAGGAGACGAGCAAACAGAGGAGGGAAAGTTTGACTATCACATGATATGATACTGTTTTTCGCGGAAAGAAAAAAGAATCAACCTCGGTTGAATGAACAGTCCACACCGACATTCGATGGACCGATGCGCCGAGATCATATCGAACGTTTGTGTTGCCGTTTGACCAAATAAAAAGACCTTCGATTTCGCGAGAAAAAGAAGGTCTGTGTTACCCAACTCGGCGCCGATGTTTATTTTAAAAGGATCATCTTTTTGATCATCACTTTGTCGCCGCTGACAAGCCGGGCAAAGTACATTCCGCTGGCGAGTGATGAACCGTTCCACTGACGCTGATGATACACGCCCGCCTCCAAATACTCATCCGCCAGCGTCGCCACTCTTCGTCCGATGGCATCATAGACCGTCAGAGTGGTTTTGCCGGACGTATGCAGCGTAAATCCGACGGTGGTGGATGGATTAAACGGATTCGGAAAATTTTGATGCAGCGAAAAGACCGCCGGCACGGTGAAACCCTGACTTTTCACATTTGTCAGGAAGTTTTGCGTGCGCGCAAAGAGGGAATATCCGCTCTGCACCGACACGCCGTTGCCGCGCGGTGATCCGGACATCGGCTGCGACAGCGTTGATGTCAGCGTCACTCCGCCGCCGGAACTTCTTCCCGATCCGATGACGGGAGTGAGGACGACCAAACGAACTTGTGCTTCCACCGTTGCTGCCATCAGCAATAACAACAACACGGTGGAGGGGTTCGTCCATATTTTTTTAATGAGGTTTTTCATCATTCATCCCCCTCCGGTCAGTTCAAGCTGGAATAGGAGAATCCATACCATTTCGTTTCGGTGGTGGTTTCCCGGAAGAGATCGATCTTCGCCCATTTTGCACCGTTTTTAATCATGATGGAGATGGCGGTGGCCGTTCCGACATTAATAGTTTGTGCGGAATTTAACACCACGGTTCCCGAACCGACATTCATTGCCCCGCCGGATTCATTCGGCGTCATCCACCACGCGGTATACTTTGCTGTGACCGAAGCACTGGTCGGTACTTTCAACCGGAATGTTCCGCCGTTGCCCGTCCGTTCAAGTGTAACGCTCTCTGAATTGGACCCGTTCGCCGCCAGCAACGTGAAGATCACGGTACCATCGCTGTGATCGGCCGATGAAATATCCACATACGCCGGATCACCTTTGTCTCCCTTGGATCCTTGACTGCCCGGGTCACCCTTATCTCCTTTATCTCCCTTTAAACCTTGCGGACCTTGTAATCCCTGGGCCCCTTGTAATCCGGTATCTCCTTTGTCACCCTTATCCCCTTTGTCTCCTTTAAGACCTTGCGGTCCTGTGGGTCCGACGGCGCCAGCATCTCCCGGATCACCTTTATCACCCTTTAAACCTTGTGCTCCGTTGGTCCCGGGTGAACCCGGATCACCCTTGTCTCCCTTATCACCTTTGAGACCTTGTGATCCTGCTGCGCCCGCTTCTCCGGGGTCTCCTTTATCACCTTTATCGCCCTTGTCACCCTTTAACCCTTGTGCTCCGGTAGTTCCGGCAGTCCCGGGATCTCCCTTGTCCCCCTTATCACCCTTATCTCCTTTCAGGCCTTGTGATCCGGCAGCTCCTGCTTCCCCCGGATCCCCTTTGTCTCCTTTATCACCCTTTAGACCTTGAGCACCTGCAGCACCGGGATCTCCTTTGTCACCTTTATCTCCTTTAAGACCTTGCGCACCGGCGGCACCCGGATCACCCTTGTCTCCTTTTGCACCCTGCGATCCGGGATCACCTTTCTCTCCTTTATCCCCTTTGTCCCCTTTGGCGCCGGGAGGACCGGGATTTCGAGCGGAATCGGCGATCAAGGCATGCGAAGAAGACATGCTGAAGGCAACGGAAGTGAGAGCAACACGGGGTGCAAGTTCTGTACCGTCAAATGAAATGCCGAGAGAATCGATTCCGGCAATATTAACGGAGTCAGCGACCGGTCCGATCACCACGCGGAAAAATCCTTTGTTCACCGAAATTGTTTGTGCCGCACTTTTCCATGCAATGTTATTGCCGCGGTACAATGTAAAAATGAACGATGCATCCCCGGTAAAGGATGAGCCGTCTTTCTCGATGACACCTTCGTAGGAAATAGTGCGTGGACCTTTAGCGTCCAGAGGATATGCCAACAACAAGGCAAAAAGAGCGGAAAAAAGGGAGAAGCGACGGGTCATGACGACCTCCACAATAATAGGGAAAAATTGAGATTCATCGTTGGTATCGGCAGGCTTTTATCTCTCCCCATACCCCAATTGATGACGTTCCTGAAAAATGGATCGGAACGATTTTCCCCTGGAATAATTTTCCGGCTTCCCCCGTGAGAATTATTCGTGTGGAATTTCCAACTATCGGACGAGAATGTCAAGACAGGTTTTTCCCGGTGTGGCATATGTCACTTTCGGGAAATCATGGCTCAACGGCGTCAGAATTTGAAACCAGTTCGATCGGCGTTCACTGAAATCCGGACGAATGGCGTTTCAAAAAAAAGCGGGAGGAAGGAGGGTCGGGTCCGCATAAATCTTTGAGGATCAATCAACCGAACAGATCGATTGCGATGATCATTCGGCTGTCGGGAAAGAAAGGAAAAGTATTCCCGCAAAAACTGCAGAATTACCCCGTAATATTGATGAATCCTCGGTGATCGGGGTCGGATTGCTTCGGGCATTTCTTTTTCGGAAGAAATACAAAATTTTCGTATTTTTCATTATTCCATCGCCGAGGTGGTGGAATTGGCAGACACACTGGCCTTAGAAGCCAGCGCCTTACGGCATTAAGGGTTCAAATCCCTTCCTCGGCACGGTAACAATTTTTCACACAAAGGCACAAAAAAAATGTCAGTCGTATGACTGACATTTTTTGTTTCTCCGCTTATATCGCTTACTCCAACCCGAACAATTCCTCGGAAAACTTAAAGCTCATCCGGATGAACGGACCTTGTGACCACAGGGTATAGTCGATCAAGTCGCGTTCTTTATATCCCTTAAAATTATATCCGGCCGTCAGGCGGACGTTGCGGTAGACGACATACCCAACATCGAGGCTGTATCCGTTCAGTTTATCCCCTGCCTCCAGCTGGTGTAACAGCCGGTATTCCGCGCCGGCGTTCAGTTCATCCGTAATATCGTATTCCGTTCGGATCAGATAAAAATTGGTGTTCGTGGTCGCGCCGAAATTGACCGAATTCTCTTCGGATGCTTTAAACGCATATTTGAGTCCGACCTCCAGTTTCTGCACCGGTTCGATGAACGAGTGCACGGAGATGATGGATGTATTATAGTCGATAAACGGATTGATGTAGTGATTTTTATCGACCTTCACTTCATATTTGGC
>CAZRWF010000046.1:0-21106 GCA_964603685.1 uncultured Chitinophagaceae bacterium | reverse complement strand
AATCCAAAATCCACCATCCATTTAGTACGCACAAAGTAAACCAATGATCCGATATTACACTGCCGGAGAATCGCACGGACAAGCGCTTGTCGGCATTATCGAAGGTGTTCCCGCCGGACTTCCGCTCAACGCGGAATATATCAATTTTCATCTGTGGAGGCGCCAACAAGGATACGGTCGCGGTGGCCGCATGCGCATTGAAACGGACAAGGTGGAAATTCTTTCGGGGGTCCGATTCGGAAAAACTCTCGGATCACCGATCGCGTTGATGATCCGGAATAAGGATTGGCAGAATTGGACGGAAAAAATGTCCGTGGAAGGGAGCGGAAAGGGGATAGAAAAAATTACGCTGCCGCGACCGGGACATGCCGATTATGTCGGGTCGGTGAAATACGGATTCGATGACATCCGAAATGTCATCGATCGTGCCAGCGCACGCGAGACGGCGATGCGCGTTGCGTGTTGTTCGGCGGCGAGAAAGTTATTGGAAGAACTCGGTATCTACATCGGCAGCCATGTCCTTTCCATTGGAAATGCCGAAGTGAACCATGGCGATGCAGTACACCGGACCATCCGGGCAATGATCGCGAAAGACAATGCGTGGAAAATCTCCGCCGAAGCGGACAAATCGGAGGTGAGAATGTTGGTGAAGTCCGCGGAAACCAAAGCGATTGCAGCGATTAAAGCCTGTAAGAAAAAAGGGGACACGCTCGGAGGGATCTTTGAAGTGATTGTTTCCGGCGTGCCGGTCGGACTGGGAAGTTACGTCCATTATGACAGGAAACTGGACGGCCAGCTGGCGCAAGCAGTGATGTCGATCCATGCCGTGAAAGGGGTCGAGATCGGCGAAGGATTCGCCAATGCACGGCGGTTCGGCTCCGAAGTGCACGATGAACTTCTCTCCCGCGGGAACAAAACATTTCGACCGACAAACCGAGCCGGCGGACTCGAGGGGGGTGTGACGAACGGAGAAAGTCTCGTCATTCGCGGCGCCATGAAGCCGATCTCCACACTGGCAAATCCCTTACGCACGGTCGATATCGCAACAAAAGTGACACAAAAATCCCGCTACGAACGTTCCGACGTGTGCGCCGTTCCGGCTTGTGCGGTGATCGGGGAAGCCGTTGTGGCGCCTGTGGTTGCGAACGCATTGTTGGAAAAATTCGGCGGAGATTCGCTCAGGGAGCTTCAACGCCGAGTGAAATAAAGGACTCAATACACCCCTTCGTTCCATCCCTCCGTGTGTGACCGATTTTGGCCTGCGGCCGAATTTATTCCGGCAACTTCATTGATATTCACTCCATCCGTTGTTATATTTCTATAATATACCGTGTTTCCGTCAAAGCAATTTCTCCAGAATTAAGGGTCAATATATTGCATTGTAACCAGTTAGTGTAAGGGAAAGCCTTTCCACGCGTCGAATGTAGTTTCTTAGGAGGAATGTCGCCTTCAGTTCATTATTCCAATCGAAAAGCATTCATGGGCGGTTGAACAGCAAAGTTCTCGTGCTGAATCAAAATTATGAGCCGTTAAGCGTCTGCAACGTGAAAAAGGCGATCATGCTGTTGTTCCTTCAGAAAGCTGAATTGATTGAAGCAAGCAACGGAAAAGTGATCCGCTCCGTATCGTTGTCGCTGCCGTTTCCGAGTGTGGTGCGGTTGTCGTCGTTCGTCCGTGTGCCGTATAAAAAGATCATCCTTTCCCGGAAAAATATTCTCCGGAGGGACGGACACCGCTGTCAATATTGCGGACGGGGTGATGTGCCGCTGACGATGGATCACGTTCAACCGAGGTCACGCGGAGGAGAGGATGCGTGGGAAAATCTTGTCGCGGCTTGTGTGAAATGCAACAACAAAAAAGGGGACAACACTCCGGAAGAAGCCGGAATGCCGTTGATGCGTCCCCCGATGAAGCCGAATCATGTCACCTTCATTCGTCATTTCGTCGGTAACATGGACGACCGGTGGAAACCGTATTTGTTTATGCATTGATTCATTACAGGATGCAGGATGCAGGATGCAGGATGCAAGATGCAAGATGCAAGATGCAAGATGCAGGATACAGAATTTGTAAAATAAATTTTTTTGATCTGGTGTTGGTGAGCGGGAATCGGATAGAGTAAATCCGAACGGTGATTTCGTCAACGAATGAAGAGCGAATATATTCGGAAGAAAAATTTTTGAGTAAACCTAAAAAACGCATATTGAGCGGCATGCGGCCCACCGGGAAATTGCACATCGGACATTTGGTGGGTGCATTGGAAAATTGGGTCGCCCTGCAGCAGGAATACGACAATTTTCATCTGATCGCGGATTATCATGCGTTGACCACAAACCTCGATACGAACGACCTCTATCAGAATTCCATCGATATGGTGATCGACTGGCTTGCGGCCGGCATCGATCCGCACAAAAGTCCGATCTTCCGGCAATCCCAGATCAAACAACATACGGAACTCCATTTGATCTTTTCGATGTTGATCACCACCGCCCGTTTGGAACGGAATCCCACCCTGAAGGATCAGGTGCGCGATCTGAATATGGAATCGGTCGTGTACGGACATCTCGGATATCCCGTTCTTCAGTCCGCCGACATTTTATTGTACAAGGGGGACGTGGTTCCGGTCGGTGAAGATCAAGTGCCGCACATCGAAATCACCCGCGAGATCGCGCGGCGCTTCAATTCCCAATGGGGAGAAGTATTCCCGGAACCGGAACCGAAACTGACGAAGTTTGCCCGGCTGGCCGGACTTGACGGCGGTCAAAAAATGAGCAAGTCGCTCGGCAATACGATCCTCCTTTCCGATTCGCCGGAGGAGATCAATAAAAAGATGCGAACGGCGGTGACCGATACGCAAAAAGTCCGGAAAAACGATCCGGGCCGGCCCGATATCTGCGTGGTGTTTTCGTATCATCGAAAATTTAATCCGTCCGAAGTTCCGGAGATCCGTAGTGGCTGCGAAAGCGGGGCGCTCGGATGTGTGGAATGCAAAGCGAAATGTTCCGCGTCGATCGCCGATTCGCTTGCGCCGTTCCGCGAACGCCGGGCCCATTATGAGAATAATCCGGTGGAAGTGAAATTCGTTCTGCAGGACGGTGAATCGCGTGCGCAACGCGTGGCCGGAGAGACCATGGAACAAGTCCGCAGCGTCATGAAGATCGGTTGACGCTACAAACATTCGACGGTGATGGAAAAAGCGTACAGAGTGAAATTATCCGATTTTGAAGGTCCGCTGGACCTCCTTCTCTTTTTCATCAAAAGGGATGAATTGGAGATCACGGACATTCCGATCGCGAAGATCACGAAAGAATTTCTCGAATACCTTCAGTATCTGCAGGAATTAAATCTCGACATCGCCGGGGAGTTCATCGTCACCGCTGCGGAACTGATGCAGATCAAAGCGCAGATGCTGCTGCCGCGGCCCGAAGGAGAGAATGAGGAGGAGTTTGATCCGCGTGCGGAGCTGGTCCGGCGGCTGTTGGAATATAAACGCTGGAAGGAGATGGCCGAGGAGCTGGAGAAAAAACAACAACACCAGCGTAAAATGGCGTACCGCGGAAATTTCGAGAATGATCCGAAGACGGTCGAAGAAACAGATGAGGATGACATCATCCGGGACGTGACCTTGTTTGACCTCATCGCCGCGTTCCAATTCGCGGTGAACAAAATGCCGCGGAAGCATGTCCACGAGATTCAAAAGCTGAACGTTTCGTTGGACGAACAAATGGCGTATATCGTCGGACTGTTCAAGGACCGGACGGAAGTCTCCTTTTTTGAGATCGTCCTCTCCATGACGGAAAAGATCAGGATCGTCGTCACGTTTATCGCCATTTTGGAATTGATGAAACAGCATATCATCGCCATCAATCAATATGATCCGTACACGGATATCACCATCATCAAAGTCGGGGAGAGCGCCATTGCGCCTCCTGATTCGGCCTATTGATCGATGCAGTGATCCGCTGACAGCGGATCGGAGAATCGTATGAGCGAACTACAAGAAGAGGTAAAAACCGCGGAACAGGCGACGGAGATCGTCGTGTCGACCGAGTTGAAGAACATCGTCGAAGCGCTGATCTTTGCCAGCGACGAGCCGATGACGGTCCGATTCATCCGTTCCATTATGGATGATGTCAACAAGGACCTTCCTCCGGAGCAACATTTCGTCGTCAACGCCGAGATCATCCGTAAATGTGTGGGTGATTTGAACCGCGGATACGGACGGTTGGGTTCCGGATTCCGGATCATTGAGATTGCCGGAGGGTTTACCTATGCCACGCAGGAACAGTTCTCATCGTGGGTGGGAAAATTGGCAAAAGAAAAAGCGCGCCGGCGCCTCTCGCCGACGGCGGTGGAAACGCTGGCGATCATCGCCTACAAACAGCCGATCGCCAAAGGAGAGGTGGAATTCATCCGCGGTGTGAATGTGGACTATATCATCAACGCCTTGCTGGAAAAGGATCTCATCCACATCACCGGCCGGGCGAACACGCCGGGCCGTCCGCTGTTGTACGGAACGACGCAAAAATTCCTCGAACATTTCGGTTTAAACGACCTCTCCGACTTGCCGAAACCGCGCGAGATTTCGGAATTGATCAACGAAACGGAAGCGGAGGTCGACCGGCGACTTCTGGCAGAGCAGCAGGAGTTGGAATTTAAAGAGGATCTCGAAAAGAAACTGGAAGGGAACGAAGGGGCGAAGAACAAACCGCAGCGTGGTGCCAAAATGAAAGCACCAGAGCCGGGAAAAACAACGGTCGATACGGCACCGGCCGCTGTTGATCGTCCCGAAACTGTTTCCCCTGCCGCAACATCCGATGTAACGATCGAACAGGTTCCGGAATCCGGAACGTCCGATCGACGTGAGAAGACTATCGTGGAAGGAGCACTCTTATCAGAAAGCACAGCACCAATACTCGAAACGACGGCGGAGGCCGAAAACGAAACGATCCACGCCGTTCCGACGGCCGTCCTCGAACCGGAGCCGATGATCGACGCCGAACCGATGCCGATGATCGTCGACGCCCCGGATCTTCCGGCAGCCGGGGAAAAAGATCCGGTCCGGCACGGACCGATAATCGAACCGGGACAGGTAGCGACCGGCGAAGTTCCGGCACATTCGGCGGAGGCCGAAAACGAACGTTCGGCACCGGACAACGATCCGGCGTTCGCCGAACCGCACCCGACGGAGGAAGGAATCGAAAACGGCTGGAGCAAGTGGAAGAACAAAGTCAAAACGTTCTTCCGGAAACTCTTCGCATAAACAGATTCCTGGCAATGGTCGGTGTCGCTTCACGACGAGCGGCGGAGGAGATGATCGCGAACGGTGAGGTGGAGCTCAACGGAAAAGTGATCACCGAACTCGGTACGAAAGTCAATCCGCAGTCTGATACGGTAAAAGTGAACGGCCAAACCTATTCGCTCGCACAACGGTTGGTCTATATTATCCTTCATAAACCGAAGGATATCATTACCACATCGAGCGATGAAAAAGGCCGCCGCACGGTGCTGGATCTTGTCCCAGTGCGCGAACGGATTTATCCGGTCGGCCGTCTGGACCGGCAGACAACGGGAATATTGCTGCTCACCAACGACGGTTTGCTCGCCAATAAGTTGATGCATCCCTCCAGCGAAGTCGTCAAATCGTATCACGTTTCGCTCGATAAAGGCCTCGATGAGAAACATGCGGAGAAACTCGCAGCCGGCGTATTTTTGGAAGATGGCAAAACCGCTCCGGCGGAACTGGAGATTATTCCCGGCACAAAAAACCGGGAGATCATCATCCATATCCACGAAGGGAAAAACCGGCAGGTCCGGCGGATGTTCGAATCGTTCGGATATGAAGTGGAACGGCTGCACCGTTTGGCGTATGCCGGATTGACCGTGCAGGGACTGCAGCGCGGTATGTGGCGCCATTTGAACGAGAAAGAAATCCGGTCCTTAAAAAAAGCGGCCGGATTCGCGACGAACTTATCATAAAAAATTTTCATGACGAAATTTGAACGAAGTTCAGGAGTGTTGCTTCACCCCACATCGCTTCCCGGACCGTACGGTTCCGGGGATATGGGCGCCTCCTCGTATCATTTTGTGGAATGGCTCACGGTGGCGGGACAAACGTTGTGGCAAATGCTTCCGTTCGGCCCGGTTGGCATGGGAGATTCGCCGTATATGTGCCTTTCCGCGTTTGCGGGCGAACCGATGCTGATCGATCTGGACGAACTGGTACAGCGCGGGTGGCTCTCCGCCGACGAATTGAAAAACATCCCTTCGTTCGATCAACGGAAGATCCATTACGGGAACGTAAAAGAATTCCGGATGACGAAACTGCGGACGGCGGCGGGAAAATTTTTCGCACAACATTCAGCCGCGGAGTCGGCCGATTTCCAATCGTTCTGCAAAAAACAGAAAGTATGGCTGGATGATTATGCGTTGTTTATGGCGCTCATCCAAAAATACCGCGGTGCCGAATGGAGCACCTGGGAACCGGATCATGCCCGGCGGACGCCCGCTGTGATGAAAAAACTCCGCGCGGAGCTGGCCGACGAAATCGGCTTCTGGCAATTTACGCAGTGGTGTTTTTTCCGGCAATGGTTTGCCTTAAAAAAATATGCGAACGACCGCGGCGTAAAAATCGTCGGGGATATCCCCATCTTCATCGCCTATCAAAGTTCCGACGTCTGGTCGCATCCGCATCTGTTCCATTTGGACAAAAACATGAAACCGAAAGTGGTCGCCGGTGTTCCGCCCGATTATTTTTCGGTAACCGGCCAACGGTGGGGGAATCCTCTCTACGACTGGAAGGCGATGCATGAGGAAGGGTATTCCTGGTTCATTGACCGGATCCGAACCACGCTCGAACTTGTGGACATCGTGCGGATCGATCATTTCCGGGGCTTTGCCGGGTATTGGGAGATTCCCGCCACCGAAGCGACCGCGGAAAAAGGCCGGTGGGTGAAAGGTCCGGGAGCGAAATTGTTCGATGCGATCGAAAAAAAACTGGGCAAGATGCCGATCATCGCGGAGGATCTCGGGGAGATCACGCCGGATGTGATCGAGTTGCGCGACCGCTACAATTTTCCCGGCATGCGGATTCTGCAGTTCGCATTCGCCGGCACCGCGAAAAATAATTTTCTGCCCCACAATTATCTCTCCAACACGGTCGTGTATTCCGGCACGCACGACAATGACACGACCGTCGGCTGGTATCGCTCCGCGACCGAACGGGAGCGCGAATTCGTCCGCCGGTATGCCGGTACGGACGGACGCGACGTGCAGTGGGATCTGATCCGCCTTGCCTCGCAATCGGTGGCGGATATGGCGGTTTTTCCGTTTCAGGATGTGCTTGGTCTGGGAACGGAAGCTCGAATGAACATGCCCGGACAGGCGCTCGGCAACTGGGCCTGGCGGTTTGTGTGGGAACAAGTGCAGCCGTGGCATGCCGTGAAACTCGCGGAAATTTCTGCACTGACGAACAGGACATCGCCGGACCGGCTCAACCTTCCGGCATATCCAACGGGGAAAGTTCAACCGTAAATCAAAAAAAAATACCAATACCTCTTGCCATGAAACAATTCCTTCTGTTGTTATCGACGGTCTCCCTGTTTTTTTCCGGTTGTGCATCGCTGTTCGGTCCCGGCGGACCTCCCTCTGATCCTACGGAACGGTTGTCCTACGATCTGGCGATGATGTTTGATGACTCCAATTTCGTCAACGCGCATTGGGGCGTTCTCATCCGCTCCCTGAAGACCGGAGAAACGATCTATTCCCGCAACGAAAAAAAGATGTTTATGCCGGCATCGAACATGAAATTGTTCACCTCCTCCGCCGCAACGATGGCGCTGACACCGGAGTATCGATATACCACCCGGCTCGTCACCGCCGGGGAAATTCGGGACAGCACGCTGCACGGCGATCTGATCGTGATCGGCAGCGGCGACCCGACCATTTCCGGTCGGTTCGACAGCGGAAAAGTGACGATCACCTTCGAACAATGGGCGGACAGTCTGAAGTTGCTCGGCATCAAACGGGTGAACGGTCGGGTGATCGGCGATGATAATTGTTTTGACGACGAATATTACGGCACCGGTTGGTCCGCCGATTATGAAACGGACTATTACGCTGCGCAGATCAGCGGCTTGTCCTTCAACGACAATTGTGTCGATGTCCGCCTTGCGCCGTCGGCGGCGGTCTCGGACATTTGTTCGTTGTCAGTCGTTCCGAAGACAAACTATGTCACCTTCATTAATGCGACGGTCACCGCTGCGGAGAGCGATTCGGTCAACGAGATCTGGTTCGAACGTAAACGGGGGACGAACACCGTGATCATTCGCGGATCGATCTCTCAAGGGAAACGGCCGTGGGTCGAATCGGTGGCGATCGATAATCCAACCGCGTTTACGGTCACGGTGCTGAAAGAAGTGCTGGAGGAACGGGGAATCTCCGTCAACGGTCCGGCGATTGACGGCGACGAACTGCCCGACACGCTCCGGTACGAGGGGGCGCGGCAGCTGGCCTCCTTCACCTCCAAGCCGTATTCCGAAATCATGAAAGTGATCAATAAGCCGAGTCAGAATTTTTATACGGAGCAGGTTTTTCGGACGATGGGCAAAGAGAACCGCGGAGTCGGAACGATGCGGTACGGCCGGTCGGTTGCTTATCCGATCTTGGCGCAATGGGGAGTCGATACGGTGCGACTGCGCTATGCCGACGGTTCGGGATTGTCCCGCTTAAACCTGATTACGCCGCACGATATCGTATCGATCCTCACCGGCATGTCCCGGGAGCAATATTTTCTTCCCTTCTATGAATCGCTTCCCATCGCCGGTGTCGACGGCAGCATCCGAAACCGGATGAAAGGGACCAAGGCCGAAGGAAATGTTCATGCAAAGACCGGATTCATCGGATATGTGCGCGCATTGTCCGGTTATGCGACCAGCAGCGATGGTGAAATGTTTGTCTTTTCCATGGTTGCCAATCATTACACGGTGCCGACTTCCTGGGCGGAAAAAATTCAAAACGACGTCTGTGTAAAACTGGCGGAGTTTTCGAGAACCTCAAAAAAATAATGGCCTGTTGCTGATCGGTGAAGTAATGGAGATGATGAGTGGATGCGCAACGGTGAACGTTTTGAGTAGGATTATGTTTTAGATACTAGATACTAGATGCTCGATGCTCGATATCAGATAACATATGCAGAAATTCGGCAATTAAAAATCCAGGACAAGGATTCCAGCATCCAGTATCCAGCATCCAGTATCTAAGATCCAGCATCCTGTATCCTGTATCCTGATCCCGTTCACGGCAAAACTATTTTTAGATTGAAAGCGAATTAATGGAAAACAAACAGCACGAGTTCCACGAAGAGCTCAACGAATTGATGAAACGCCGGCGGGAGGAACTGGAGCACCTGCTTGCGGCCGGTGTGGAACCGTATCCCCATGCCTTCGAGCGGAATGCGTCGGCGAAAGAGATTCTTGAAACGTATACGGACGGAATGCCGCAATGGATCGTCGCCATCGCCGGCCGGATTATGTCGATCCGGCGAATGGGAAAAGCGTCGTTCTGCCATGTGCAGGATATGACCGGCCGGATTCAAACGTATTTAAAAAAGGACGATCTGGGCGAGGCGTACGATCACTTCAAATTGCTGGATATCGGCGACATCATCGGCGTGGAAGGTTTTGTCTTCCGGACGAAGATGGGTGAGGTGTCGGTGCACGCGCAAAAGTTCGTCCTCTTGTCGAAGTCACTGCGTCCCCTGCCGGTGGTGAAGGAAAAAACGGACGATCAGGGAAACACGGTCACGTTTGATCCATTTTCGGATAAGGAATTGCGGTATCGTCAGCGCTACGTGGACCTCATCGTCAACCCATCCGTCCGAGACACGTTCATCAAACGCTCGATGATCCTCCGGCAAATGCGGAAATTCCTGGATGAAAAGAATTTTCTCGAAGTGGAAACTCCCGCGCTGCAGCCGATGTATGGGGGAGCGAGCGCCCGGCCGTTTCAGACGCATCACAATGCGCTCGACATTCCGCTGTATCTCCGGATTGCCGACGAATTGTACTTAAAACGACTCATCGTCGGCGGATTCGACGGAGTGTACGAGATCGCGAAAGATTTCCGGAACGAGGGGATGGACCGTACGCATAATCCCGAATTCACCATGATGGAATTATATGTGGCGTATAAAGAGTACCGGTGGATGATGGAACTGGTGGAGCAGATGATCCATTCCATCGCGACGGCGTTAAACGGCTCTGCCGTGGTGACCCTGGGAGGGACCGAGGTGCATTTCACTCCCCCCTGGAAACGGATGACGATGTTCGGTGCGATCGAGCAGTTCACCGGAAAAAATCTCCGCGGAAAAAACGAAGCGGATCTCCGCGCTGCGGCAAAAGAAATGCATATCGACCTCGATCCGAAGATCGGTGCCGGCAAAATCATCGACGAAATATTTTCCGTCAAAGTCCAACCGCATCTCATTCAGCCGACGTTTATCATGGACTATCCCGTGGAATTGTCGCCGCTCGCCAAAAAACATCGGAGCGAAGCGGGACTGGTGGAACGGTTCGAAGGGTTCGTGAACGGACAGGAAATCTGCAACGCGTTTTCCGAGCTGAACGACCCGCTTGATCAACGCGCGCGTTTTGAGGAACAAGTAAAACTCCGCGAACGGGGCGACGATGAGGCGCAGACAATGGATGACGATTTTCTCCGCGCGTTGGAATACGGAATGCCGCCGACGGCCGGACTCGGCATCGGCATCGACCGCCTTGTGATGTTGTTGACGCAGCAGGATCATATTCGCGACGTTATCTTCTTTCCGCAGATGCGTCCGGAACGGACATAACAATGATGTTTGACAATTGACGAGAGCGGAACGGAAGGAACCTTGCTTTTCGCACCATTTTCTCGTTATTTGCCTTTATGTGAACAATATCATCGCGTATATTCCGTCTAATCTTTATATTCCGTTAACCAAACCAACAGATCAGTCATGAGAGAAGATTTGAGGAGCGTACTTATGAAGAAACGATTTTCGATTCCCTTGATCGTCACGGTGTTTTTTGTCGCGTTTATCGGTGGAACGCAGGTGAATCATCTCATTTCCGGCGACAATATTTACGAACAATTGTCGAAGTTCAAGGATGTGTTGAGTTTGACCGAAAAATATTACGTGGAAGATGTCGACGCGAAAAAACTGACGGAACAAGCGATCGTCGGATTCCTCAACGAATTGGATCCCCACTCCGTGTATATCAAACCGCAGCAGATGCAGCGGGTCACCGAAGATTTTCAGGGGCGGTTCGAAGGGATCGGTGTTGAATTTTCCATTGTGAACGACACGATCACCGTGGTGCAGCCGATCGGCGGAGGGCCGAGTGCGTCGCTCGGCATCATGTCCAACGACAAGATCGTGAAGATCGACGGAAAAAGTTCCATCGGTTTTACGAATGAACAGGTGATGAAGGGACTGAAGGGGCCGAAAGGAACAAAGGTATCGGTCAGTATCGCCCGTGCCGGCGTAAAAGAACTTCTGGAATTTGAAATTATCCGCGATGTCATTCCGCTTTACAGCGTTGATGTCTCCACGATGTTGAACGACAAGGTCGGTTACGTCAATGTGACGCGGTTTGCGGAAACGACGCACAAAGAGATGGTCGCCGCCTTGCAGAAATTAAAAGGCCAGGGGATGAAGCAGCTCGTTCTGGATCTCCGATCCAACCCCGGCGGATACCTCGATCAGGCCGTAAAAATGTCGGACCTCTTTTTGGAAGCCGATGCCAAGGGTGCTCCGCGGAAAGTAGTTTATACCATCAGCCGCCGGTCGGAATTTAATGAGGAATATTTTGCCTACACCAACAGCGAATATGAAAAAATGCCGCTGATTATCCTCCTCTCCAACGGTTCGGCTTCCGCGAGCGAGATTGTCTCGGGCGCCGTGCAGGATTGGGACCGCGGATTGATCGTAGGCGAGACCAGCTTCGGTAAAGGGCTGGTGCAGAAGCAGTTCTCCTTGTCGGACGGATCCGCGTTGCGATTAACCATTTCCCGCTATTATACGCCGAGCGGACGGTTGATCCAGCGGTCGTATGAAAAAGGGAAAGATGAATATCAAACCGAAGCATTTACGCGGGAAGAGGAAGAGGGGGAGAACCTTCAGCATAAAGAGAGTACAGCGGATACCTCCCGGCCGAAATTCACCACATCAAAAGGACGGGTGATCCTCGGCGGCGGCGGTATTACACCCGATTTCATCGTGAAGCCCGGCACCTTGACGAAATATTCCGTTCAGTTGAATCGCCGCAATCTATTCTATGAATATATCGCCGGCTACCTCACCCGGAACGGAGACCAGATCAAAAATAAATACAAATCCGACTTCTCCTCGTTTAACAAAAACTTTACGGTGGACGAAGCGATGGTGCGGGATTTCATCGCGTTCACGAAAGAAAAGAAGGTCGACTTTGTGGAAGAAGACTTCACAAAAGACCGTGATTACATCCAGGCACGGTTGAAGGCGTACATCGCCCGGAATTACTGGAACAACGAAGGGTGGTACTCCGTTCTGTTGGGGATCGATACGCAGGTGAAAAAAGCGCTGTCGTTGTTCCCGGAAGCGGAGAAATTCGCCCGATTGAATTAACGCATTCCTGACATATGCATTCACCTCCCCGTCGTTTTTTTATCACGATTTGCAGCAGCGCCGTCATGGCGCTGCTTTTTATTCTTGCCGGACCGGAACACTCACGAAACGAGCTCCACGCGCGACTGCCGTTTGAAACCCAGTTCACCGCTTTTCCCGGATCCGATGAATTTTTTCTCGGCGAAGAACTCCAATACAATGTCAGTTATTCCATCTTCGATATCGGATTGGTGAAGATGCAGGTGCTCGACACCGTCACCAAAAACGGCGTGAAACTCTTCAAAGTGAAGGCGTATTTGGACTCCTACAGCGGTCTGCCGTTTGTTGATCTTCACCAAGTCTTTTACAGCGAAATGAGCGCGCGCGCATTTTCCCACCTTTTTGTCACGCACAATACGGCAAAACCGGAAAAAATGTCGTACGTCAAATATACGTTTGACTATTCCAAAGGAAAAATGTCGTACGAATTCGGCACGGAACCTCCCCGCGTCATTGCCAAGACCGGAGAAGAAAAAGTAACGGAAGAACAGCTGGACGGTTTATCTCTTTTTTACTACGCCCGGAAGAATTTTCAGCAGCAAAAGAAATACAGTGCACCGGTGATGGTGAACGAAAAATCGTACAAGACGCATTTTAATTTTATGAACAAAATCGGATCGCAGGAAATCGACGCGGTCAATTACCCGGTGGAGATCATCGAATTCGACGGTACGTCCGATTTCACCGGGGTGTTCGGATTAACAGGATATTTTCAGGGATATTTCAGCAACGATGACGCCGGAGTGCCGATCGTCGCGAAAATGAAAGTGATCCTCGGCAGCGTGCACATCGAATTGATCAAATGGACACGGCCGGGTTGGATTCCGCCGAAGGCAAATTGAACATGAGCATCATCACCTACATGGGGATCACACCGACCATTCATCCGACAGTGTTTATCGCGGAAGGGGTCCGGATCATCGGCGATGTGGTGATCGGGAAGGACAGCAGCGTGTGGTATAACACCGTCATCCGGGGGGATGTCCACTATATCCGGATCGGAGAACGGACGAATATTCAGGATAATACGGTCATTCACGTCACCAATAAGAAGTTTCCCACCAACATCGGTTCGAATGTGACGATAGGTCACAGTGCGGTAATTCACGCTTGCACTATTAATGATTATTCCTTAATTGGTATGGGTGCAATCGTGCTGGATGACGCGGTGGTCGGCCCGTATTCGTTGGTTGCCGCCGGCGCCGTGGTGACAATGGGAATGAACATTCCGGAAGGTGTGCTCGTTGCCGGTGTGCCGGCGAAGATTATCCGGAAGTTGACAGACGAAGAGCGGGCGTTCCTCATCCAATCCGCACAAAATTACGTAGATTACGTTGCAACGTACAGGTAAACAGATTCTCGACGAAGATTCTCCGAAAGGGACACGCCGATGAAATTGCAGTTCTGGGGAGTGCGTGGTTCAATTCCCACGCCGGGACGAAATACGGTAAAATACGGCGGTAATACGCCCTCCTTGGAACTCCGTCTCGACAACGGCGAGTTGATCATCTTTGATGCCGGCACCGGTATCCGCAATCTCGGCGATCACCTCATTGCCAACGGCGAATCGATCCGGACGTACATTCTTATCACCCATCCGCATTGGGATCATATTCAGGGTTTTCCTTTCTTTAAACCGGCATTCATCTCCGGAAACGAAATCACCGTTATTGGAACCGACCGTGATGAGATCGATCTGCAGCACATCATTGCGGACCAGATGAAAAAGATCTACTTCCCGATCCAATTGAACGAGCTCAAGGCGAAGCTCCATTTCCGCAGCATCAGCGAGGAAGAGTTCAACATCTTCGATGCACGGGTGCGAACGTTGTATGTGAACCATCCCGGTTTTACCGTCGGGTACCGGATCGATTACAAAGGGAAGTCCCTGGTGTATATTTCGGACAATGAGCCGTTCGATAAGGAATCTGCCACCCGGATGACGAACTTTGAACCGATCGTTCTCAAGAAATTTCTGGACCAGAAGGGGGATCCGAATCAGCGGATCGTCGACTTTGTCCAGGGAGCCGACGTGTTCATTCACGACGCCACCTATACGCCGGAAGAATACGTGGACAAGGTCGGCTGGGGCCACTCGCATTACCTCTTCACGTTGAAGCTGGCGAACGATGCCGGCGTGAAACATTGTGTCTTGTTCCACCACGAGCCGAACAGGACCGACGAAAATGTCGACAGGATCCTCGACAAATGTCTGCATGAAATCAAACAGAAACGTTTCACCTTTCAGTGCTCGGCAGCGTTCGAAGGACAGGTTATTTCGTGGTAATTGACGAAAAACTTGACTTCCATACCAACCTCTCTCTATATTTGTACAGACCTGATGCACATTTGAACATTCTTTATCACATAATACCGTGAGAAATCGAACCCCGAGTGTGAGATACGGGGTTTTTCTGTTTGAAGGACATCGTACATGAGATCATCGTTCACGAAATCCGACATTTCCGCCATCGGAAAAGTGCTGGGTGTGACGGGCCGGCCCAAAGGAAATAATTTCCGGTTCGAACTTTCCAACAGCGCCGATCGGCGGCAATTGGCGCTCGAAATTTATCCGAATATCGCCATCGGCAATAAAAAGGGGAATCTTGTCTCTGCGTACACGCACAACACTCATTTTCAGCTTCAATTCTGCAACGGTTATGTGGTCAGCAAAGATGTCGGGGAAGTGACCTTTATCGGCGAGACAAAAGAAAAAGTGTCGGCGATCGTGATCGAAAAAGAAGGCGGCTGCACGTTTTATGCGAATGTGGATAAAAAGATCCTCTCCGGCGATTATCGCATGTTGAGCATTGATGTGATGCTGGCCGGCATTGCCCTTTCGCTCACCGGCGGTCCGGCCCCCAAAAAGAAAAAATGATCACCGTCGCCGTCACCAATGTTTCCGGCCGCCGGCTGCTCTCTTCCGCTGAATTCCGCCGTATTACGGCCTCCGTGTGCCGGAAGGAAAAGGTGCGGAACGCAGAATTCAGTTTTGTGGTTCTCGGAAGCAGGGAGATCCGTTCGATCAACCGGAAATTTTTGCGGCACGATTATGTGACGGACGTGATCACGTTTCCCCTCGATCAGCGCCGGGTGCAAGCGGAGATTTACATCAACGGTGAGATTATCGAGCGGCAGGCGAACGAACACGGCGTCACCCGCCGGAACGAAATGATCCGATTAGTCGTGCACGGAACATTGCATGCCCTCGGTTACGACGATACCACGCCGGCAATGGCAAAAAAAATGACGATCAGACAGGAGCGGTACGTTGCGGCGCTCAGTGTGAAACAGTGAAGGAAGGAAAACGAATGCAGGAAAAAATAGTCGAAATTTTGGTGTATTTGATCGGAGAACTCCGGAACAATATCCCCATCAATGACATCGATTTAAGCGTGCTCTCGCAAAAAGGGTACTCCACGACCGAAATCAGCACCGCATTCAATTGGCTGTATGAAAAAATTTCGGACGGCGAGAACATCATCACCGATACCGCGCGATCGTCGCCGCACTCGCACCGCGTGCTGCACGACGTGGAGCGGTCGGTCATTCAGGCCGACGCGTACGGTTATCTGATCCAGTTGCGCGAACTTGGAATTATCACGGAAATGGATATCGAAGTGGTGATCGACCGCATCATGATGAGCGGGTATGCGTCGGTCGATACGGCGGAGGTCAAATCGATCGTCGCCCAGTTGATGGCGGAGAACGACGATTCATTTCAAACCGGAAGCCGGACCATGCTGGGCGGCAAAGATACGGTGAATTAAGAAAAGGACAGCAGTATTGCGATGGGTAAATCGTTAATTATCGTCGAGTCTCCTTCGAAGGCAAAGACGATCAATAAATATCTCGGAAAAGACTACGTCGTCGAAGCGTCGGTCGGGCACATCAAAAACCTTCCCAAAAGTAAATTGGGGGTCGATGTCGAGAACAAATACGAATCGGTCTACGAGGTGATCGCCGGCAAAGAGGAAGTGGTCTCCAAGCTGAAGACGCATGCTGCCGAAGCGAAAAATATCTATATCGCCACCGACCCGGACCGCGAAGGGGAAGCGATCGCTTCGGATATCGCCGAAGAACTCGAAGACAAGAACAAAAATATTTACCGCGTGTTGTTCCACGAAATCACCCCGTCCGGCATCGCCGAAGGGATGGACAATCCGCGCAAGGTCGATACCAATCTCGTCGAATCGCAGCGCGCACGGCGGGCGATGGACCGGCTTGTGGGATATAAAGTGAGCCCGTTCCTGTGGAAGACCGTGTACTACGGACTCTCCGCCGGACGCGTACAAAGTGTGGCGCTCCGCATCATCTGCGAACGGGAAGACGAGATTAAAAAGTTCGTCCCGGAAGAATATTGGACGATCAGCGCCGAATTTAAGACCGATCGGTCGGAACCGTTTTTCGCACGGCTGGCGAAGATTTCCGGAAAGGATCCCGAGATCGCGAACGAGATCGTTTCCGCCGGCCACGCGGAAGAGATCAAAAAACAATCGTACGTAATTTCCGACGTCCAGAAAAAAGAAGTGAAGCGGAATCCGAATCCGCCGTTCATCACCAGCACGCTGCAGCAGGAGGCGGCAAGCCGGTTGCGGCTCTCGGCGAAACGGACGATGATGCTTGCTCAAAAATTGTACGAAGGGATAGACCTCGGCGAGGACGGGACCGTCGGATTGATCACGTACATGCGAACGGATTCCACCCGGTTAAGCGACGATGCAGTGGCCGGCGTACGGGAATACATCTACTCCAATTACGGTGCGGAATATCTCCCCAAAGAAAAACGGGAGTATAAAAAAGGGAAATCATCGCAAGATGCCCACGAAGCGATTCGCCCGACCTCGATCGTGTTTACGCCGAAGTACGTCAAGCGGCATCTCGAAAAGGACATGTTCGCGTTGTATCAATTGATCTGGAACCGCTTTGTCGCCTCCCAAATGAGCAACGCGACATTCGAACAGCTGACGGTGGACATCACCGGCGGCGTGTATCATTTCCGCGCAACCGGATCGGTGCCGATCTTCCGCGGATTCCTGCAAGTGTACGACGATGTTTTGGAAGAACAGGGGATCGATCAGGATGAGGATCCGACCTCCAAAATCCCGGCAGACCTGAAAGCGGGGCAAGAGGCGCACCTCGAAAAACTCCTTCCCAAACAGCATTTTACGAAGCCGCCGGCGCGATATACGGAAGCGACATTGGTGAAAAAGCTCGAAGAACTCGGTATCGGCCGTCCGAGCACCTATGCGCAGATCGTGTCGACGATCCTGAACCGGCAGTACGTGGATCAGCAGGACCGGAAACTTTTCGCGACCGGACTCGGCCAGGTGGTGATTAAAATTTTGATGAAATGTTTTCCGGAGATCGTCAACTATAAATTCACCGCGCAGATGGAAGATGAATTGGAGACGATTGCCAGCGGTGAAAACAATTATGTCCGCGTGCTGGACGATTTTTATAAGCCGTTCAGCCATTCGCTCGAGCACATGAACGAGCAAGCGGGAAAAATCAAAAAATCCCTGCAACAGGATGCCGGCGAAGCATGCGATCTCTGCGGAAAACCGATGATCATTAAATGGGGCCGGTACGGACAGTTTAAAGCCTGTTCCGGTTATCCCACCTGTAAAAACCGGAAGCCGTTGGACGGCGAAACGGAAAAATACGCACACGTCACCGGCGTCATCTGTAAGCTGTGCGGCGGTGAAATGAAAGTAAAAGGGGGACCGTTCGGGACCTTCTTAGGGTGTTCCAACTACCCGACATGCAAAAATACGCAGCCGATCACCACCGGCGTGAAATGTCCCAAATGTGCGGACGGCGAAATCGTACAGAGCAAAACGCGGAAGAAAAGGATCTTCTTCCGCTGCACGAATGCGTCCGGCGACAACAAAACGTGCGACTTCATCTCTTGGGAAATGCCGGTGATGCAGCCGTGTAAAAATTGCGGCAACACCTATCTCACGAAAAAGTCAACGAAACGTAAAGGCGATTACCTGTTGTGTCCCAGTTGTAAAGAAGAATATTATCTGGACGAACAGGAAGTGCAGGCGATTGCCGTCTAAGCGGACAGCATGCAGAATCACATTCGCGCATATCTTTCGTACGTCGAAAACGAGAGAAACTATTCGCCGCATACCGTCGTTTCGTATGCCAACGATCTGGCGCAGTATTTTGCCTTCCTGAAACTCGAATTTCCCGATCTGATCGAAAACCACGCCCGGACCGACAATCATGTCGTACGGGCATTCCTCGGCATGATGCTGGATTCCGGAATTTCCAAAAAAAGCGCCGTCCGGAAATTGTCCACTCTTCGTTCCTTCTATAAGTTTCTCGTCCGGAAAAAAATTCTCCGCCACAATCCGGCACTGAATATCGTCACACCGAAAGTGGAAAAAACACTTCCGCAGTTCGTCGATCAACGCTCCATGGAGGCGATCCTCGCAAAACCGGATTCTTCGACGTTCGAAGGGAGCAGGGATTCCGTCATTCTGGAGTTGCTCTACGGCAGCGGGATCCGTCGCGGGGAATTAATCGGACTCGATCTCGACGACATCGATGATCGGAACGGTACCATCAAGGTCACCGGAAAAGGAAATAAACAACGGATCGTTCCGTTCACCGCCGCGGCCCGCCGGTCGATTCGGGAATATCTCGCGCGGCGATCAGTCGTGTCAAAACATTCCGGCGCCGCATTGTTGCTTGATACAGAAGGACGACGGCTCACGCCGTCCAAAGTAAACACGCTCGTTCGCCGGTACCTCTCCGGCACGACCGAACTCCGCAAAAAAAGTCCGCACGTGCTCCGGCATTCGTTTGCCACCCATTTGTTGGACAACGGAGCCGATATCCTTGCAGTGAAAGAATTGCTCGGTCACGAAAGTCTTTCCACGACGCAAGTCTACACGCATGTCACGGTTGAACGGTTGAAAAAGATTTATCAGAACGCCCACCCGAAAGCATCCACCTGAAAGGAACCGTTATGAATATTCATATCACCGCCCGTCACTTCAAAGCACATGAAACTCTCCGGTCGTACGCGTTCGATGCGGTCAACAAACTCGAAAAATATTCCGACGGGATCATCAGTGCCGATCTCGTCTTAAGTTATGAAAAAAAAGTGAACAGCCTGAAGGCGGCGGAATTGATCGTGAAGGTGCAGGGATCATTGCTGAAATCGCTCGAAAAATCCGATGACTATGCGAAATCGATCGACGCCGCCGTCGCCAAAGTCGGCCGGCAGCTGCAAAAGCACAAAGCAAAATTGCGGGAGAAGAAAAAAACGGTGATTCGCGTTCAACGGTCAAAAATCTGACGGGGGAATATGCCGCTCAATACCGGAAAAGAACACAGAAAACAGCACATCACGGTCGGTTTTTTGTTCGAGAAGAACAAAGAACGGCTGAAGTTCGAAACGCTCGTGGGCGTGGGGATGGAGAACAAGATCAAGGAAAAGAGCATCCACCGACCGGGTCTTGCGTTGGCCGGATACGTGGGGTTGTTTACCTACGACCGCGTGCAGGTGTTCGGGAATACGGAGATCCGTTACCTGAAAAGTATGTCGCTGGAAAAGAGGATTGAGGCGTTTAACACTCTCTTCAAATTCGAAATTCCGTGCATCGTTTTGACCAACAAAAATCCGATGGATAAGGAATTATTGAAGATCGCCGAAGACCACAACGTTCCGGTCTTCCGCACGCCGTTCGAAACGACGAAATCGGTGTACCTCCTCAGCGACTTTTTGGACGATCAATTTTCGCAGCAGACCACGATCCACGGCTCGTTTGTGGATGTGTACGGCATCGGATTGCTGATTGTCGGCCGCTCGGGTATCGGAAAAAGCGAGATCGCGTTGGACCTCGTCGAACGGGGCCACCGGTTGGTGTCGGACGATGTCGTGACGATCACCCGCAAAGGGGAGAATATTCTCATCGGCACCGGGACGGACCTGGTGAAACACTTTATGGAGATCCGCGGCCTTGGTTTAATCGATGTCCAAAGCATTTTCGGGGTCCGTTCCATCCGCTATCAAAAAAGAATCGAAGTGGTGGTCGAATTGATGGAATGGCAGCCGAACGGAGAGTTCACCCGGACCGGGCTGGACCAGAACACCATCAGCATCATGGATGTGGAGATCCCCCATATCCGGCTCCCCATCTTTCCGGGAAAAAATGTCACTGTCATCGCCGAAGTGATCGCGTTAAATTATCTTTCCAAACATTACGGATACGACGCGGCGCAGGAGTTCTCCAAAAAACTGGAAAAAGTGATACAAAACAAATCAAAAAATGTCGGAAAGCGCAGTATCGATTATTTTGAGCATGATTTTGAATGATTTGGGCGTTTTTGTCCGACAATCTTGACAAACCGCTCATATTTTTCTATTTTCTTTCTGTCTTTGAATAAACCTGAAGGTCT
>CAZRWF010000045.1:15502-21119 GCA_964603685.1 uncultured Chitinophagaceae bacterium | reverse complement strand
TGCGTTCGGCGGATGTTCGGAAGAAAAGGCGACGGCGGTCGATCCGCCGAAAGAGTCGGTGACCCGGTTGTTCGTCTCGAACACCGGCGCACGCCGGGCGGATGTCTTTGACATCACTGCCGATTCCGCCCTCACCGTCACCCGCTCCATCGCCACCGACGTCACCGAAGGAATCTGGGTGGATGCGGCGTTGAACCTGTTGATCCATTCCGGATCGAAATCCACCACCTCCAAAGCAGTGCCGACGGTAAAATTTTATGCGAACGCGTCGACCGTTTCCGGCGCCGCTGTGCCGTCGTCGTCGTTTTCGGACACCGTGTATCTGACGAACAACCGCGAGATTGCGTACGATGCAAAGAACGATATCTTGTTCGTCTCCAACTCCACGCGACGGCAATTGCTCGTCTATCAGAATGCCCGGACCTTGAGCGGACATGTTGCTCCCTCCTTTGTGGTGCCGCTCCCGGGTGAATCGTGGGGAATCTTTTTTGATGAACCAAACAACCGGCTCTTTGTCGCGATGGACAGCGGCAGCGATTCCGTTTTGGTGATCACCACGCCGATCACCTCGAATGATTTTTCGTCACTGACCAAAAAAACGCTTCGCCTGGTGACGACGGGAACAGGAGCAAAACTGCGGTTGCACGGAATGTGGTATTCGTCGAAACTGGACGTATTGTATGTGACCGACGTGGGTCATGCGTCGGACGGGACGCTGGACGGAAGCGTCTACGTGATCGAGCAGCTCAACAGCGTGCTGAACGGCGATCTTTCCGTTCCGAAAGTCCCTACCCGTACGATCGCCGGTGCGGCAACCGGGCTGAACAATCCCACCGACGTGGATGCGGATGACCGCAGCGGGAAGGAGACGATTTACGTGTGCGAAAAGGCGGGACGGAAGATACTATTGTTCCCGCAATCGGCGAACGGCAATGTCGCCGCTTCCCGTTCTATTACATTGACCGCGCCGGACCAGCCGGAAGATATCTTTTTGGATGTGAAGTCGATCAAATAACATAAAGAGCAGAAGGAGAAACGTATGAAATTATTCTCGGCAATATTCGTTTTTTGCGGCATTCTGTTCAGTCAATCGGCCGTCAAAATACTCGAAGTGACAGGGACGGGAACGGTGAAGACCGTTCCGGACCGCGGTGTGCTGAATGCGGAAATGAATGTCCGCGCTGCCGCCGTAGCCGATGCAGTGCAGCAGTTGAACGCGTTAACGGAGCGGTTTTCCGCCCAGCTGCAAATGATCGGGTTCAAAAAAGAAGAGATCAAAACGGTCTTTTTCACGGTGGATCGCGATGTGGAATGGGAGAACGGAAAGAAAATCGACCGGGGATTTGTGGCGCGGCAGAATGTGTCCGTGGAGTTCGAACAATCCAAAGAAAAAATCGGGACGATCGTCGGTTCGTTTTGGCAGCAAACGGATGATGTGCGATTTTCGTTCAGTTTTGTGCTTTCCGAAAAGAAAAAGAAGAGCGTACGCGACGAACTTCTTCGCCGCGCCGTTGACGATGCCCGGGAAAGAGCGGAGACGCTGGCTTCCGCTTCCGGTCAAAAGCTCGGTTCCATCCGGTCGATAGTCTACGGCAAAGTCCCCGAGCGTTCACCGGCGTACAAAGGTTTTGCCGGTGCGACGAACGCCATTCGCATGGAATCCGCAGCCGGATTTGAAGTGAAAGAGATGGAGCTGGATGACGAAGTGACCATCGTGTGGGAATTACGCTGAACGTTTTAAGGCTAATTCAACGATCCTGCGCAACGTTGCGGAAAAGGAGAGTCCCGCCTTCTCCGCACTCTCCATGAACGACACTCCCTCCGTCAGATCGGGATTGGGATTTACCTCCAGCACGAAGACATTCCCGCGGCGATCCAAACGCAAGTCGATGCGCGCATAATCCCGGCACTCCACTACATCGTAGGCGGCAAGCGCAATCCGTTCAATCGACCGCCGCTGGCGCGCCGTGATCCGGGCGGGACAGACGGCATGGATCCGGTGGAACGATTCATCCAGCGGATTCCACTTGGCGTTGTATGTGATGATGTTCGGATGATCCTTCGGCAGTTCGGAGAAGTCGTATTCGAGCAGCGGAAGCACGGTCGGCCGACCATTTCCGAGGATGGACGCATGGAATTCGCGTCCTTCGACATATTCCTCCACGAGCAGCGGCGGAGAAAATTCGCGGAAAAGTTTTTTCACCAACCGCCGCAGTCCGGTGTAGTGATGCACCACGGAATGCCGGTCCACACCCGAACTGGCATCCTCCCGTGCCGGTTTTACGATGAGCGGATAGGAGAGGCCATGGTTCTGCGGGACCTTCGGAGCGAAGAGGAGCCGGAATTTCGGCGTCGGAACGCCGTTTGCCAGCAGGATCTGTTTCGTGTACCCTTTCCGCAAACAGAGTGCGAGGGAGAACGGATGGGCGCCGGTGTACGGAATGTTCATCAGATCGTAAATACCGGCGACGGCGGACTCCAAAAACTGGGAATCATGGAAATGTTCGATGAGATTAAAGATGACATCGGGTCGGTGCCGCCGTAGATAGGATTGGAGTTGAAAAAAATTGTCCCGTGCGTTGTAGAGAGAGACGCGGAATCCCGCCCGCTCCAATCCAACGGCGATGGAGACGTATTCCTCTTTCACCGTAGAGATTCCCGAAAGATGATATTCCGGGATAAATCCGAGCGATGCCGGATCGACGGTGCGCAAGGTTTCGTATTCGTCCTCTCCCACGGAATTGTAGAGCAGGAGAACCGATCGTTTATTGGCGTTTCGGGGCATAGTGACTATAAAAGATAGGAAGATTCCGAGGAAAGGCAAGCCGAAGAGAGAATTCGCGTATTGCACTTCCCCCAAACTCTGTGTAGTTTCATTCACGATAAACTTTATGAGTATTTCTTCTCAACCAAATCTCTGGCAATGCGGA
This sequence comes from uncultured Chitinophagaceae bacterium, assembly GCA_964603685.1. GTDB lineage: Bacteria > Bacteroidota > Ignavibacteria > UBA10030 > UBA8401 > UBA8401. Next base: position 18,189 of record CAZRWF010000045.1, on the reverse strand, counting down.
CCGTTCGCATTAAAACATGCGATGATCACTCTCGGCATCTTTGCCGACGAGGACGATATCACGAGGATTACCCGGACCCGTGCCGACCACGGCACCGATGAAGTGCAATTGCAGCGCGCCGCCAAGGCATACGACTGCGATCTGGAAATGGTGCGCCGACATGATCCCGAAAAGGCGCGGGTGCTGTTGATGAATTATCTCCGCCGCGGCATTCCCTCCCTCGTCTGCGTCTATGAGTGGAATCATTGGATTACCGTCGTTAAAGCCGAACAGGGAAAATTTATTGTGTTGGACAGCCGGGACAAAGCGGTGCTGCAGATCCTCACCTGGCCGCAATTGAAAAAAATTTGGGTGTACAACGAACACGACGACGACGATCCCGATCACAATGAAACGCTTTACGATTTCCATCCGGTCGTTCCCCGGTTCCGCGTGACGACCACAGCCCGTTTTTCGGTGGCACGCGCCCGCTTTCTCCGCCGTCCGGAAAACCGCCTGCTGGCGATCCATTGGGACGAGTATGTGGAAGATCTGTTGAATCTCTGCCGACCGCGCACAATCCTCAGCGTGAACGTCTTCTCTCTCGGTGAGTTTCTCCGCCGGCATCAAGAGATGATCATCGACCAGATCACGTTCTGGCACGGCGTAGTGGTGCGAAACGCCGTGAACAAAGTGCTCAACAATATGCATTTCGTCGCCGACACGTACGGATTGGTGATTCACGAAGAGGATGAAAAACGGACGATCGCCGGCATCACCGCCATTCTCACGCTCTGGGCGGCCAACGAGTACGGCGTCGGAAACGTGTATCAATGACCGCCTTCCCCACATGAAGATCCTCGTTACCGGCGGGAGCGGGACCGTCGGAAAATATATCGTCCGCGACCTTCTCCGCCACGGACATTCCGCCGTCGTGTTTGATCTCGCAGCACCCGTCGATTCTGTACCGTTCGTTCACGGAGATGTCCGGCGCATCGGCGATGTGGAGCCGGCGCTGCGCGGTTCGGATGCCGTTATCCATTGCGCCGGCATTCCCCACCCGCTGAACGATCCGCCGGAGCGCGTGTTTGATGTGAATGTGAACGGAACGTTCGCCGTGTTGGAAGCGGCGGCGCGGACCGGTGTTCCGAAAGTGATCTTCACCTCCAGTGAATCCACGCTCGGATTCGCCTTTATGGAACGGCGCATGGCGCCCGTGACGGCGCCGATCGACGAACAACATCCCCTTCGGCCGCAAGACCCGTACGGATTGAGCAAAGTGATCGGCGAAGAGATCTGCCGGAGTTATTCGTCGCGGTACGGCATTCGAACCGTCGCCCTGCGGGCGCCGTGGATCTGGGTTCCCGAACCGGCGATGCTCCCGTTCTATCGAACGTTGATCGACGATTACCCTTCCTGGAAAAAAAATCTGTGGACGTACGTTCATGTGTTCGATGTTGCCCAAGCGCACCGGCTGGCGGCGGAACGCGATCTGGAACAGCTCCACGAAGTGTTGTTTATTACCGCCCGAGAAAATTGGACCGGAAAACCGTCCCGCGAGCTGTTGCATCAATATTATCCCGAAACAACCGTCACAAACGATCGATGGACCGGCGTGGAAGCGATTATCTCCCACGAAAAAGCCCGGCGGCTGCTCGGGTACGAACCGAAATTCACCGCGAAAGATCTGCTCGGATGAGTCGGCGGTGTTCAGCCGGCGTGTTGTTCCTTCTGTCGTCCGCACTGACGGCACAAATTGATCCGTTCCGCCCCGCCGTCGTGCCGGATTCGAACAATACCTCGCTGCAATTCGAACGAAACGTCAACACCTACTTTTGGAATTCCGATACACGGTATCTGTTTGACAACGGGGAGCTGTTTTTCCAGCTGCGGAACGGATTCACCTCCACGTACATGTCGCGCCAGTTCCGGTCATTCCGCGACGAAGAGAATTTTTCGCTCCGCACTGCCGCGCGGCTTGCCGAAAAATTTTCGGCGACGGGTGAAATCCGTTCGCTTATCCTTTCGGACAATCAGACGTTGGCGGCCGGCAACACGGCAATCCATACCGTCTCGGCGGGTATCCGCTATCAGCCGGAATCAAACATTGCACTGACGCCGATGTACGGCGTGCGGTACGACAAACAGCAATTACACTCCGACCGCGGTCCGAACCTCCGGCTTCTGGCAGCGGTGGATTCGCTCGAATTCAGCGGATACCGGGCCGGTTTTGCCGGAACGATCGATCAGAGCGCGTTGGGAACACGGCAGTTCAAAAATAACGGCGGCCGGTTGAACATCGCCGCGGAATTCGGCGTCGGTTCGTCGGACAGCATGCAGCTGCGGTGGGAATTGAACCGGAATGATTTTTATGTTCCCGCGGATACGAACGTGATCAACGCGTTCGGCGTTCGGCAAAATATCCGCTCCCGCAACGAAGAGCTGTTCGGAATCCACAACGACCTAGTGTACGACATCGGGGGTGGACTCCGCACGCGCGCCGTGATCCAAGTAGAATCGCGGTCGATCGCCAACAATTTTCACTTCAAGTCCCTCGCCGTGCCGGAGAATGTGCCGTTCGATACGGAGGTGAGGGAATTCCGGATGGCGGGAGGAATCGATCTCGACTATGCCGGGGCGGGTGGAATGTTCGTCGTCGGTTTCCGCGCCGATGAGCGGAACGAACGGCACCGGTTGAACACGGTGGA
>CAZRWF010000045.1:0-15402 GCA_964603685.1 uncultured Chitinophagaceae bacterium | reverse complement strand
GCGACGCTGGCGCATCTCGTGTATCTTTCGCGGGAAAAAAGCGCGAATAACAATTGGAACCGGATCTTCCGGCTGATGCCCGAGCTGACGTACCGGCCGAACCGTTCGTTCCGGATGGTGAATACGTTCGAAGTATTGGCGAACTATACGGTGTTCGATTTTGAATCGGTGATCCCGGCCGTGAAGAGTTATTCGTACCGTCAGGTTGCATTTCTGGATTCAACCTCGTATGATATGACGGAACGGGTCGGCATCGATCTGTTCGGGTACGTGCGGATCTTCGAACGCGGCGAGCTCCGGTGGACGGGGTTTGCCGAACGGCCGCTGCAGCGGATTGAAGAAGTCACCTTCTCTCCGCAGCTGCGTTATTCCGACCGCGAGCGGTGGATGTTCGCCGTCGGCTTCCGTTCGTTCGCTCAAAAACGATTTACCTATGCGGGAAGTCAACGGAAGTTCGAGAGCACATTTCTCAGCGCCGGACCGACGACGCAGATCACGTTCCGGCTGTCGCACGGGTCGACGGTGGAAATCCGCGGCTGGAAAGAATACCAACGGCAGGCGGGGGGAGTGATCCGGGAATTTTCCAATATGACGATGAACGTACGGTATTACTTTTAACGGACCAACACCGATGGAGTCACTCCCGCACACATTTGAGATCCGGATTCCGAGCAGCCGGAAGAACATCAACCGGGTGGAGGAATTTTTCCGTGAAGTGAACGCCGCCTGCGCCATTCCGGAGGAAAAACTCCATGCGCTGCTGCTCTCGGTAACGGAAGCGGTGAACAACGGCATCATTCACGGAAACAAAAGCGACGAGTCGAAACTCGTCACGCTCACCTGTGCCGTGAACGGACGATCGCTGACGGTGACCGTCCGGGATGAAGGATCGGGTTTTACCCCGGCCAATCTCGCGAATCCGCTGCAGGAAGAGAATCTGCTCAACACCGGCGGTCGCGGCGTGTTTTTGATGCGGGCGTTCATGAAATCGGTCGAATATAACGACAAAGGAAATTCAGTGACGATGGTGATGGACCTCGATCACTGATCATCGCTCCGTCGATGTTCCGACGGCACACTCTCCGCACCGTCCCGCACTGCAATACAACCGGTACAATTGGATCAACCCCTGCTGTGTCAACGCACTCGTCACCGTGAAACGCTGTTGAATCAACTGCTTTTCCATCTTCCGTAGCACGGCATTTGCTTCCAGCGGCGGGATCGCGGCCGCAACTTCCACACTCCGTTCGAACAAATCCCGTTTTCCGAACACCGTCGCATACAAGCAAACGAAAGGAATGACCGTGTTGGTCATGATCTCCAGCGACCGGGTGCGGCCGAGCAGCTGATGTCGAGGGGACCGCTCATCGAAAAATGAATATCGGAATCCCCAATACCAATGATCGCCGCAATCGAACAATCCCGAAAATTGCTCCACTTTCGATCGTGGGGAAGCGAACGGCCCGTGGACGATCGTGATGATGGAACGGAACATCGACCGGTACAGAATGCGATGCAACAGCACGGCGGCCGCCGCAAGCCGAATGGTGGGAAAATTCGCCGGACGCGTGGGGGAGAAATTCCACGCCGAAGAATGCAGCGGCGAAACGGAAATTTTTGCCGGAAGTTCGCTCCATGCCGCCGTGAGCGAATGCAGGTACACCTTGGCATCTTGGTCGCGGACGTCATTCACGGAGGGTAATAATCCGGATGTTTTGAACAGAATCGACTCCAGCACCGTCACGGTCAGTTCGTACGGCTCTTCACGTTTCGAAAAATTGTCGAACAACCGCAGCCGGGGAATGGCAACAATCTCCGCCACCGCTTTCATCGGAAGGCGATTGTTGGAGTATCCGAGTCCATCCATCATCTCCTCGTACAGCAACTGCTCCCATCCGGTGGAACGCATCAGCAGGAAACGATCAATCCCGGTTTCCGGAAGCGGAAGATCGTCCGCCGGATCGCCGTACACGGCCGGAGTTTCGGCGATCGATCGTTGGTGCGTGCTGCAGATATGACAAAGCCGGTCATACAGTCTCTCCACCTTCCGCTGCAGCCGTTCCCGGTACATCCGCTGCAGCCAATCAGCGATGACCGGAACGGGAACGCGTTCATTGTATGGTACGCAAGGGATTGTTCCGGATCGCGAGTCGAATTCTTCGCGAGAAAGTTGCTGTTCGATCGAAGAGAGCGGTGCGGTCAACAGCGGACCGATCGCCGCGGTCGGAACGATTCTGCCGCTTTCCGAACGTGTTTCACGGCCGGATCCGTTCAGGACAACATGAAGAATAACGGTATTATACCGCGGATCGCGGTGATGTCCGTGCAAATACCAATCATCCGCCGTACGGTGGAATTCGATGTCGCCGGCATAGGTCGTTCCGCCGATTGTCACGGCGGCACGGAAAAAATCGGGACCGCTCCCGCGGTTCACCTCACCGCCGGAAATGATTGTTACGGGCCGCCCGTCTGAAGCGGAGAGTCGCGATCGGTCGAATAATTGTTTTGCCCAGATGTGGCGGAGAAGATGTTCGTGCATGCCGTTCTTTCTGTGAAACGGCGCAAAAACGGACGGAAAGATGTTCGGCAATGAAACGTTTTTGACGTTTCAACGGGAATTGTTAGCGGTATTTGTTCCGGAAAAAATTGATTTCGTTGTTCAGTTTTACCGTCTCGCTGCGGGCGGCATCAGCAAAGTCCTTGCCGGCGGATGCATACAGAATGCTGCGGCTGGCATTGATCACCGCGCCGAATCCATCCTTGGTGCATCCGTACTTCACTACCTCTTCCACACTCCCTCCCTGTGCGCCGATGCCAGGAACCAGGAACGGAATCCCTGGTGCGAGGGAGCGGACCGAACGGATGTCGGTCGATTTTGTCGCACCGACGACGAATCCGAGATTGCCGGCCGTCGTCCACTTTTGCGATGCGATCACCACCTGTTCAAACAGCCGGCGGCGTCCGGCCGGGCGGTATTGAAAATCGAATGCGCCGCTGTTCGAAGTCAGAGCGAGCACAAACACTCCCTTCTTCGTTCGTTCCAAAAACGGCTGCACGGAATCTTTCCCCATGTAGGGAGCAACGGTGATGGAATCAAACTCCATCTCTTCAAGAATGGCCTTCGCGTATTGGGAAGAAGTGTTGCCGATGTCCCCCCGTTTCGCATCAGCAATCGTCAGTGCGGTCGAAGGAATATACGCACGGGTTTTTTCCAGGATGGTCCAGCCCTCTTTTCCCAGCGATTCATAAAAGGCAAAATTGATCTTATACGCGCTCACCAGATCACCGGTCGCGTCGATGATCCGCCGGTTAAATTCCCACAGGCCTGCGGCGGATGAACGGAACCGAGCCGGAACCTTCCGTGCGTCGGTGTCGAGGCCGACGCACAGGAGCGAACCGGAACGGCGCTGCAAGGTGATCAATCGCTGGTGGAATGTCATCAGTGGTCCGTTTGTCCGGTTATTTTTTCAAATAATTCTGAAGCCAGTCGAACACGGTGTTATGCCACATTTCCGAATTTTGCGGTTTCAGGACCCAATGTCCTTCGTCGGGAAAATACAGAAGTTTGGACGGGATCCCTTTCCGCTGCAGCGTGGTGAACAGCGCGAATCCTTCGCCGACCGGCACGCGGTAATCCAATTCGCCGTGAATGATCAACGTCGGAGTTTTAAAATTCTGCGCGTATTTGTGCGGTGAAAATTTTTCGAAATCGGGCGTTTCCCACGGAATGCCGTGTTCCCATTCGTCGAACCAGGTTTCCTCCGTTACGCCGTACATGGAGTGGAAGTTGTACACACCGTCATGACAGATGAGCGTCTTAAACTTGTCGGTCTGGCCGTTGATCCAGTTCATCATATATCCGCCGTAACTGGCGCCGGCCGCAGCCATGTTGTTTTTGTCGATATATGTCTGCTGCTCCATGTAGGCCACGCCGTTCATCACGTCCGTATACACTTTCCCTCCCCAATCGCGGGAAATTTCATCGGTAAATTGCTGCCCGAATCCGGTCGATCCGCGCGGATTCGGAAGGGCCAGCACATATCCCTGCGCCGCCCACAGCTGCTGGTTCCATCGGTACGACCAGGAATTTCCGAACGCTCCTTGCGGTCCGCCGTGCACCCAATAGACAAGCGGATATTTTTTTGATCCGTCAAAAAACGGCGGCTTCACGATCCACATCTGGATTTTTGCGCCGTTGGCCCCTTCGTACCACACATATTCCGGTTCGTTCAATTCGATATGCGCGAACAATGCGTCGTTCACTTTCGTCAGGGGCCGCGGATTGGTTCCGGTGCTCGTTGCCGCCCACACTTCCACCGGCCGGGACATGGTCTGATGGGTGAAGACGATCGTTTTTCCGTCGGCAGAGATATTCACATCGTGATTGGTCGCTTTGTCGAATACTTTTTTGACGACGCCGTCCACGGTGATGGACCAGACGGGAGTGTTGGCTTTTTCTTCCGCCGTGGTGTAGATCGTTTTATTGTCCTTGGCCCACGTGAAGGCATCCACGTTGGTGTCGAAAGAAGCGGACAGACTCCTGGATTTTCCCGTTGCGCGGTCGTACAGCATCAACTGCCAGCGGTCGGCTTCGAAGCCGGCGCGGGACTGTGCACGATAGGCGATGAATTTGCCGTTCGGGGAGTATTGCGGGAACACATCGGCGGCGAGGTTGGTCGTGATCTGTTTTCGTTCGCCGGTTTCGAGATGCACCGTAAGAATGTCATGATTGGTGCTCCAGGATTCTTCGCGGACCGGAACCGGCGTGGCCGTGTAAGCGATTTCTTTTCCGTCGGGAGAAAAGGAGAAATCATCGCCAGTCGAGAAGGTCATCGACGTCGGCACGGCATCGCGGTCCCCCGGTGTTACGTTGCGGGGATCGGAACCGTCCGCATTCATCACGAACAGATGCTGCCGTTTGTCGTCCACCCAGCTGTCCCAGTGCCGGTAGAGCAGTTTCGTGATCACGCGCGCCTTCATTTTGCTGTTATCGCGCGATTCTTGTTTTTCTTTGTTCAAACGATCTGCTTCGGCGAACGGCTTGTCCGAAAATTCCGGGAAGACGGCCGAGACGAAGCCGATCTGTTTTCCGGTGGGGGACCAAACGGCGCCGCTCGCTTCGGTGGAGATGGCGGTCAATTGTCGGGTTTGTCCCGTGGCAACGTTTATCGAATATATCTGCATCGATCCGTCGCGGTTGGATTCGAACAGGATTGTTGAGCCGTCCGGAGACCACCGGGGATGCCGGTCATGCCGCGGGGAATTGGTCAATTGTTTCGCCTCGCCGCCAGCAGTCGGAACGAGCCAGATATCGGTATTGGTGCGGTTTGCCGCTTTGTCGACCACCGCCACGACGTACGCCACGGTTTTTCCGTCCGGCGACAGCTGCGGATCACTCACGCGTTGAATGCGAAAAAGGTCTTCCAGCTGCATGGGACGTTTCGTCTGCGCGTCCGCGGTGAAAAACACAAGGCACAAGAGGACGAAGGGAACGATCTGCTTCATAGGGACTCCTGAAAAGGAAAGTGGTGAACGAGTGTGTCTGAAAGTACGCCAAAACGAGTAAAGAGGCAAAAAAAAACGGTGCACGGCGGTACGACAAAAAGTCCGGTGAAGGAAGTTTTTTGGACCGGACTGATCCGACAATGGTATTCGTCGACCGGCGGCTGGGGAGTTACTTCTTGAAATTTTTCCACATCATCGATTCCACCGGCTTGATCGTCCGCCTATTATATTTCGCATTTTTTTTCCTGTTATAGAGCACCTCCACATCGCCGTCGACCGAAAAGTATATCAGCTGACCGATCGGCATGCCGGCGTAGACCTTCACCGGCTGGCGGACCGAAATTTCGAGTGTCCAGGTATTGCAGAATCCTACGTCGCCTTTTCCCGCCGTGGCATGAATATCGATGCCTAATCGGCCAATAGAGCTTTTCCCTTCCAGAAAAGGGACGTGAGCATGCGTTTCGGTGTATTCTTCGGTGACACCGAGATATAATTTGCTCGGCACGAGGATCAAACCTTCTTTCGGGATTTCAAAATGACGCACGCGGTTATGCGCCTTCGCGTCCAAGATCTCGTCTTCGTACATGGCGAGATGTTTTCCGAGATGAACATCGTAACTGTTGGAGCCGAGGAATTTCCGGCGGAAGGGGGTGATGACGATGGTGCCGGCGTTCATTTCTTCAAGGATCTTTTTGTCCGAAAGGATCATGACAAAACCGTGGATTGGTGGCTAATGGGTGAATTTGTGCCGCGAAGAAATATACAAAATTCGGCGGAAGAAAAAATTTTCCACGGAGGGCGTCGGCGGGCGCACAAACCGGACAATCGCCTCCGTTGTGTGACGCAGTGATCTTGACATCGGAAACATATTGTGATATTTTTTGTCACAATCGTATGAGCAGCAGCTGCTCTCTCTAACATTCCTCCCGGGAACCTCTGACGTCACTCGAGCCATGTTAGCTCTCAGGATCGTGTTTGTTCCGCGGCACGTCCGGTGAATGATTCTTGCCAGCGTACCGCCGCAAACCGATATTTCACCATTTCCATCCAAGGGGGTATTTATGAACTTCCGTTCCGTACTCTGTCTGTTGATGATGAGCGGTCTGCTGTTCGGTCAAATGACGATCGTTTCCACGCAGCCGGCGGCAAACGCGCTCAATGTACCGACCTCCACGACCATCAGCATCACATTCAGCGAAGCGATCGATACTAATTTTCTGAACTTGTACGGTGAAGATTTTATGTTCACCAATATCGACAGCATCACGTCGCAAGGATACAGTACCGATGCCAAAACCATGTTCGCGACGGCCGTTCTGAAATCCAACACCACGTACTTCTTTTCGGTGATGTTTATGAAAAGCACCTCGGGTGCGACGCTTACCGTGCCGTCTGTGATATATTTTTGCACCGGATCCGCATTCCCTCCTTTTTCGGTCAGCGGCACGGTTCTTTCCGGATCAACGGGCATCTCGCCGGAAGGGGCCATTGTCGGCCTTTCGAGCATCAACATCATGCAGGATAACAAAGAAGGCGGTCCTCCGTTCATCGGTTGGGCGTTGGTGAATGCCAACGGAACCTATACCGTTCCGTACCTCACCAACGGAACCTATTGGCCGATCGCCGCGAAAGATGTCGATCACGACGGCCGTATCAATCCCGACTACGGCGTGGACGGCATCGCCTTTCGTGATTCCATCATCGTCAACAATGCGTCGTTGACCGGAATTGATTTGACCTTCATCAATTTTTCGCCGAAAACATTCCACGAAATCATCACAACTGCCGATAGTCTCGCGAAAACACTTCCCGCCGATCGGCAACTAAAACGTATCTCCGCGTGGGAGGTGGATTCACTCGGCCGCAGCACGTCGTGGGAATTTGCCTACGGCATCAACGGCAATACCGAAGGAAAAGCGATCAGCATTCACACGTTTTCGTCGAACATCTATACGCTGGATCCGGGATATTTTGAATGGCTGGCGCAGTTGAAACCGATCACCTCCCTGAACAACATTGCCACCAGCGCCGTCGTGATCTCGAATGCGGAGAATGCCGGCGGACGCGAGATACGGCAACAGCCGCATCCCGATTCGGTCCAATTTCGCATCGAGCTGGGGATCAGCGATCAAAAATTCGGATGGTTCGGCGGTCACCAAATTGACACGAATAAGATCTATTGGGCCGCGGTGTATGCTCATCACTATCAAATATCACAGAATGAAAGTCAATGGCTCGATGGGAAGATGTTCCTCTGCGACCTTCAGACCGGCGTGGTGTTGTTGACGCAAAACATCATGGATGTTCGAGGATCCACTGCGCCGCCGCTGGAGTTCACGCTGCAACAGAACTATCCGAATCCGTTTAATCCCGCCACCATGATCGAATTTTCGATCCGTGCCGCAGGGTATGCCCGGTTAACGGTGTACGACATGCTGGGGAAAGAAATTGCGGTATTGGCGGAAGGAATGATGAAACCGGGAGAATACAGTGTCCGGTTTGCCGGGGACCGGCTGCCGAGCGGGATGTATTTTTACCAGCTTCGGTCCGGAAACGCCGTGCAGACGAAAAGGATGGTACTGCTGAAATAATACCGGGTCGATGAAAAGAGTCTGCGACAGCCGCCGATTAAGCGGCTGTTGCTGTTTTATGGAAGAAAAGCCGCGCCGTTTCCGCCGACAATGCCAGCCATTGAAGCACATACACACCGAGTGTCCAACCGGACGAAGCACTGATGTTGACTGTCGTGATGAAATACGTGTGGATAAAAAGTGTACACACAAAAAGAATCCGCATACCGACGACGGTTCTCCGTTCGGAGAGCCGTTCTGGCTCAAAAAAGGCAAGATACGCCGTTGCCATGGCGGCAATGATCAGCGGGAAGGCGAATTTTTGCGCGAGAATGAACGACGGTAAATATTTTTTCTGAAAAAGTTCGAAGGAAGTGGTCAGCATCACCAAGACGGTGACGGAGGAGATCAGAATGAAGATCCCGGCAAATATTTTGGTTGATCGGTTCATTTGTTCCACTTTCTTTTCGTAAATTTCAACAATCATTCGTCCAATTGCAATCACTCATTTTTTCGTTTTCGCATGAAAAGTCTCCTGTTGTTCTTTCTGCTCACCGTCGCCGCCGCTGCTCAATACTCGTTTCGATCGCCGCACCTGCAACAGCCGGAGAGGATGTTCGGGTTCGTCGATAGCTGCGCCAAATTCTGGATAAAAGCATACGATCCGGTCAACGGCGGATATTTCGTCAACATCAACCGGCAGGGGAATCCGTTCGGCACCGCGTTGAAAAATACGATGAACCAGAGCCGCAATGCGTACGGTTTTATCCGCGCGTTCCAGATGACCGGCGATACTTCGTATTTGCGGTATGCTCGGTACGGGTTGGATTTTATGTACGCACATTCCTGGGACAAGACGAACGGCGGCTGGTACAACGAACTCGGAAATACCGGCACGCCGACCAATCCGAACGGAAATAAGACAGCTTTTTATCAACACTACGCCCTGCTCGGTATTGCGGCCTCGTTCGAAGCGACGCGGGATTCTGTCGATTGGGAATGGCTGAAAAAAGGTGTGGACTATAATGAAGCGAAATTATGGCACAACGATATCAGCGACTTCGGTTATTTCGATTATGTCTCGGCGAACGGTTCCAATCCGACGGACAAAAGTTTTAATGCAACGGTCGATGCCGTCACAACGCATATCCTGCATTTGTATCTGCTGACCGGAGAGGAACGGTATCGACAACGGCTGTTGGAACTCGCGGATAATATGCGGTACCGGCTCGCATCCACCGCCGCGTCGCAGAAGATCGGATTTGCGGAACGGTACACGTCCACCTGGCAGATCAAAAGCGGGACGAGTGACGAAACACGGACCATCATGGGGCACGTGTTAAAAACGGCCTGGTGTCTGGCGCGGATTTATCAGTTGGAACCCGATTCTTCGTCTCTTGCCGTTGCCGAAGAGTTGATCCAAAACGTGTTGGACAAAGGGTACGATCACCAGAACGGCGGTCCGTACAAAGATTATCATCGAATCACCGGACAGATGTTGATGTACGGCATTTCGGATACGGCAAAAGCATGGTGGCAGATGGAGCAAGCGGTCACTGCCGGATTGATGATGTACCAGCTGACGGGCAAGGAAAAATATCTCAAGATGGCGGACGAAACGCTTGACTTCTTCATGAAATATTTCGTCGACCACCTCTACGGCGAAGTGTATGAAAACACGAACAAATACGGCGGGATGATCGTGCAATGGGGAACAACGAAAGGAGGGAGCGGTAAGGCCGGATATCACTCCATCGAAACGGGATATTACACATATCTATACGGAAACCTGCTCGTCCGGAAACAACCGGCGACGCTGCACTATCGATTTTCCGCGATGAACACCGGCCGGCAACTGGCGATGAAACCGATCGGCGTGCCGAAAAACTATCTGAAGATTGCATCGGTGAAACGAAACGGCGTTGCGTATTCCCATTTCGATTCGACGAACCTCACGCTTACGCTTCCCGCCGGTACGGACGGGATTTTCGCGGTGACGTATGCCCCGGCGGATGCCGCGCTGCCGGTACGGGAACGGGCGGACATTCCGCAGGCATTCGCGTTGTATCAGAATTTCCCGAATCCGTTTAATCCGTCCACGACGATCCGGTTTTCCGTCGCGGCCGAACAGCAGACATCGTTGAAAGTGTACGATGTCATCGGCAGAGAGATTGCCGTGTTGGTCGATGCACACACGCCGGCGGGAACGTACGCGGCGACCTTCCATGCCGCCGGACTGGCCGGCGGAGTCTATTTCTGCCGACTCCAATCCGGCACGGCGATCTCGGTCAAAAAAATGACTCTGATAAAATAATGAACGACGAAAACGGTCCCGCGCACTCTATTCGATAAACGAACGGTGCGCGGGGCCGACCGATCTTACATCCTCCATCGTAAGCCGACATACGCCGTTCTTCCGTTAACCGGACCCCAGATCAACGCACTGTCAAAAAAACTTCCGTCCGGATTCGCCGGATCGATGATCGGCTGCGACTGGCGGAAATCAAGAACGTTTTCGATACCGAGATACAAGTCCAAACCGGCAAAAAATGACCGGGTGACTTGAGTGTTGACCAGAATAAAATCGGGAGAAAACCCGCGCGCCTGCAACACCGCCGGATTGATCTGAGTATCCGGCAACCGTTTTTTTCCGAACCACTGCAGCGTCAGATCATATCCCATTTGCGCCTCTTCTTCCTCTTCCCGTTCCGTCACATAGCCAACATTGATGAATGCCCGGTGTTGTGCAACGAAAGGGCGTTCGCGGAGAGAACCGTTGATCGATTGGCGGACATCATAATATCGGTACGCGATCCGTGTATCCAGCAGTTCGATCGGCTGAATGTTCAATTCCATTTGAACGCTGTTGGAGAAGGACGATCCATTTAAATTGTAAAAATGGATCTGTTGCGGATGCCGGTCGAGGTCGACCACAACCTGTTGTTCGAACTCCGTGCGATACAGATCAATCGAGAAAGTCGCTTCGCGATAATCGAACAGAAAATAGTGGGTCATGTTGACACCGGCATTGTTCGCCGTTTCGGGTAACAAACCGTACGGATCGAGTGCACCGGCGGCACCGGCGGGAAGATGCAAATGCCGGGCGCTGGCAAAAAACGCCATATTTTCGGAAAAGATATTCGCTGTCCGGCGTCCGCGTCCCGCCACCGCGCGGAAGACCCAATCCTCCTGCGGTGAGTAACGGAGATGGAGCCGCGGCGTGAAGAACGTACCGAAAAGATTGTGATCGTCCGCCCGGATGCCGGCGACCATCGAGAACGATTCGTCGGGGGCATAGGTATATTCAAAGAACAGCCCGGGAACCTGCTCCGTCCGCACATACCGCACGCCGCCGAAGGTCTCGTCGTAATCGTCATACATCATCGACAATCCCGTCCGAAACGTATGCATCGTATTGTCGAAGATCGACTGATAAATCAGATTCGCATAACCCGTCCGTTCCTTCGCACCATACGTGTGGGAAGGAAAGAACGATCCCTGATTGTTGGCGGTGTAGGAGAGTTGTACGCCGATGCTTTGATACTGTTTTTGCGGAAAGACGTAACCGGTTTTTCCGTACACCCGCACCTGTTCGCCGTTCATCCGGAAGAGATATTCTTTCGGCTGCGCGCCGATTGCAGCGTTGTCGAGCGTGTGTCCTCTGCGCGTTCCGCCCCATTTCGACTCATTCACATATTGAAGACCGAGTTGTCCTTCCCAGCCGATGTGGTTGGTAAAATGAAATCGCTGGATGAGATTGACCGTTTCGTACAGCGGCATATCCAAAAAGCGGTCGCCGTTTCCGTCGATCGACTGTTGCTGCGTGCTGGCATGCAGCAGGGACATGGAGGACCATTCTTTGCTGAGCGGCGTGCGGAGATTGAGATTGGCTTCCATCCGCTGATCCTGATTCCCGAAAAAATTGAAAAAGAACTGTTTCTCTTCGAGATTCTGCGGTTTCCGGAGCTCTACGTTGATCTGTCCGGTAATGGATTCATACCCGTTGGCCACCGAACCGACCCCTTTGGAGACCTGAATGTTCTCGATCCACGTTCCGGGAATGTACGAAAGACCGACCGTGGAGGTCAGACCGCGGATCACCGGAATATTTTCGACCGTGATCTGCGAATACGTACCCGCCAGCCCGAGCATTTCGATCTGTTTTGTGCCGGTGATCGCGTCGGTGAACGAAACATCGATGGAGGGATTGGTTTCAAAACTTTCCGACAAGTTGCAGCAGGCCGCCTTGAAGAGTTCTTTTTCCGTCATGACGACGGTCTTTTCCGGCGAAAGATATTTAATGTAGGAGCTTTGTTTTTCCGCGACGACCTCCACCTCCGCCACCTGCGTCGCATCCGACTTCAGGATGATGTTCACCATCGATTGATTGCGGATCACGACCGTATCCGGAATATATCCGATGTAACTGACAACCAGTCGGTTCGTGGCGGTGTTCAGCGGAATGCGGAACACGCCGCTCGTGTCGGTAGTGGTGCCGCTCGCGGTGCCGAGCCAATACACGCTGACCCCGATAAGGGGATGAAACATTCCGTCATCACTTTTTTCGATAACGACACCGGTCAGCTGTTGTGCCGGCAAAAGGGAAAAAAAGCAAAGGATAAAAATTGATAGTGTTTTCATATTCTCTCCGTGGGCGTTCCGTTCGCCGGACGATGGTCCGGCGCGGTGCCGCCGATAATTAATGCGTATTGTCTCCGTCGCGGAACAAGCAGCAGCCCGGCAGCTGAACATAGACGCTGTCAGGAGCGAGGGCCTTTTCCGTATCATGTCCGACGGAGGCGATCAAATGATGGAGAGAATCGAGAGTGATCTTTTCGGTGACAAAAGCAACGCGGAGCATTTTGGATTTTTTATCCCACTTCGCAAACTTTACTTCTTTGATCTTGAGCGTCGATTCGATCCGCTCTTTGCACTGATTACAATTGCCGAACACTTTGAATTTTTCTTCTTTGACGGTGTCCCCGGCGAAAAGAAAAGAGAAGGCAAGTGCAACAAGAATGAACGATGTGGAGAATAGGGATTTCATGACTTTCCTCATTGAGATGAATGAACAGTTTTTAAAAAGACGGAACAATGGCGCCGGAGCGCCGCGCCGTCTTTAAATGAGGAAAACCGAATTGAAAATGTGAAGATCGTTGTTGGGAGGAGGAGAAATCGGAATCAGAGAAACTCCGGCGGCGCGGTCTTCTTCCGGACCGGAGTGGGATGAAAGCGCCGCTGCTGCAAGCGCCGCCATGGGCGGTTGTTCAACGATCACCGGTGCGGTAAAGACATGTTCATCGTCGATCTTTACCGTGGTCAATTCCGTGGTGCAGCAGCGATCGTCCGGCATCATCTCCGCGCAACCGCACGGATCCTCCGCCGATGTTGCGGCGATGATCGTTTCGGACTCGCCGCCGCACGTGTGCAGCAACAGCGTAACGCCGAGGGTTGACGCGCTGTAGAAAAAAACGAGCGATATGGCGATCAGTTGTTTCATCACTGTATGAATGTACGCACCTTCTGGAACAGAATCCACGGCCTCAAAGGTTCCCGCCGTTCCCGTTAATGATGCGGCAGCTGCACCGGATCGTCGGAATGCGGGAAATTTTTCATCGTGAACTCGAAATAATGGTACGCCGCACGCCAACTCTCTTCCACTTCCCGCGTAAAGGACTCTTTGAGCACGTTGCGCAGCGCAAACATGAGCGCTTCGCCGAACGAAACGAAATGGTGCGGTTCGATGCCGAAGGATTGATGAATCATCCCCAAATTATAGAGCATCGGCTGCAGTTCCTTGATATTGTTGATATTCTCCACCGCGATGGTGAGCATGCGCATCAGCTTTTTTTTCTGATCGTCGATATTTCCGCGAAACAACGATTTGCTTTTCGGTTCTAACCGGAACAGCTCTTGGTACAACAGTTCCGCCACGCGGTCGTGATGTTCCATCAATTGGGCGAATGTCGCCCGGACAAGTTGTTGTTGTGTGGTGGTCATAAATCCCCTCGGCTCTGTGGACATCCAACATCATCAAAACATCGTGCCGAAAATATGCCCGAAAAACGGTGAATTTTCCGTTCCCATTTTTTCAAATGTAGGAATGATCGCCGGCCCCTCTTATCCCTGCAAATTCCGATGCGGCAGCGGGCGGTTCATTCGGCGTCTGAAATTCCGGAAACCGTTTGATACTGCGGGTGAAAATAAATAGATTATCGAAATCTTTTGTTTGGCCTTTTATGGAGACACATTACTCATTCCGGCATTTGTTCGACAACGCTCCCGACGCCATGTTGATCGTGGATGATACCGGTGTGTGCAGAGACGCGAATGCGAATGCAGTGATGTTGTTCGGCCTGCCGGAAAAAACACTGCGCGGCAAACCGTTGCGCGAGGTTGTGGGGGACGGCCGGACGCAGGAACCGTTTCGCTGGGAGGATTTTTTCCGGAAGGAGGCAGGCAGGGAACAAATTATCATCCGCCGTTCGGACGGCGAAGTGCGGTGGGCCGAATGTTCCGTTATCGTACACATTGCGCCGGGCAGCCACGCCGTACTCCTTCGCGACATTACGGAACGACGTTCGAGCGAGCAGCGCTTAATCGAAAATCAGAACAAGTTGGAATTGACGTTGCGGGCAGGGCGCCTCGGTGTCTGGGAGTTTTATTTCCCCGATGGCCGGGCATCGTTCGATGCCGGCGTGGCCCGTTTGTTGGGTTACGCACCGCAAGAAATGCCGAAAAATCCGGAGGAGATGTCTTCCATCGTCCATCCGGATGATCAACTCTCGTCGCAGCAGGCGGTGGCGGACCATGTGTCGGGAAAAACGGAATACATCGACACACAACTGCGATTAAAAGCGAAAGACGGCAGTTGGCGCTGGATGCATAATGTCGGCAAGGTGGTCGAGCGGGATGAGCACGGCGTTCCACTCCGCGCGGTGGGCACATATCAGGACATCACGGAGCGGAAAGAGACCGAAATCGCGGTCCACAAAAACGAACAATTGCTCCGATCGCTCCTCACATTTTCACCGGAAGTGGTGGCGATCGTGGATGAACACGGTTCCGTGTTATATCGATCGGAAAATGCGGAAAGAATATTCGGGGTTCCCGGAGGACAACGGACGGGGGAGAGCGGTTTCGCCAATATTTACCATGAAGACCTTCCGTATGTCGTACCGAAGTTCAAAAAATTGGTGGCGCATGTGGGCGGACACGATACGTTCGTCTTCCGGCTGAACACGCCGCAGGGATCTCTCCGGTGGGTCGAAGCGAATGTGCAGAATTTGTTGGATGATCCGGTGATCAAAGGGCTGCTGATGGTCGT
>CAZRWF010000044.1:0-21402 GCA_964603685.1 uncultured Chitinophagaceae bacterium | reverse complement strand
CCCAAAATGGTGATTCCCCAGAGATTGTCATAGATTTCATTCTCCGCCACGATCGAGTTCTGCACGGAGGGTGCCGACGCGTTAAAATTGATACCGCTGCCGGCGGTGTTCGGATTAGAATAAGTGTTTTTAAAGATCTTGTTTTTCCGGATGGTGACATTCACGGTGCTTGTCCCGCCGGACAAAACTGCGATGCCGTAGGCATTTTGATAGATGGTGTTGTTTTCGATGACGGCATTCGAACCGGAACCGGCAAAAAGAGCGCTCACGCTGATGCCGCCGACGATGATATTCGGTGTGGTATGATAAATCGTGTTGAACCGAATGACCGGAGAATTAATCCCTTGTGCACCGACACTGATCTGATTCTTAAAACCGGTTCCTTGAAGATTATTGTTGAAGATGACATTGTGCTCTATAATCGGGCTGGCGTTGGAGTTGATATTGATGCCGTACTGCGCATTGTTATAGATGCTGTCGTATCGGATCACCGCCGCCGAGTTGAAACATTGTATCGCGTAATTCCCGGAACCGGCGAGCGTTCCGCTTACCGCACCGGTGTTGCGGATGGTGGAATACAGCAAGGTCGGGCTCGCACTGACAAAATTTAATCCCAGCCGCGCATATTCCACGAGAAGGTATTCCATCCGGCAGAGAGAGTCGATAGCGCTGTCTTCGAACCGCAATTCCTGCCATGTGGAATCATGTTTCGTGAAAGTGATCATCGAATCTTTCGTCCCGATCGCCAAAAATCCGCCGCGAACGGTAATCCCCTTCCGGTAAGCAATCCTCACCAGACTCCCTTTGCGAATATCGAGCACGTCGGTCGGACTGATGAACAGAGTGTCGGAAACGACATATTGCGGAAATGATCCGGAAACGATGCCGCCGGAATGCACCACCAGCGAATCGAAGTTCCAACGGACGCCGGTGCCGGGAGTGGAATACCCCGCCGTTCCGAATGAACAGAATGTGAAGAGAATCGTCAGGACTAAGGACTGTTTCATGATGATGTCGTAATGTGACGTGAGGGAATACTGTTAACGTTGAAGGATCATCCGTGTTGTCATGTGCCGTCCATCGGCGATAAGTTGACAAAAATAGATTCCGCCCGATAACCCTTCTGCGTCAAACGGAACCGAATGTTCCCCGGGTTCGAGGTCGCTCCGAATGAAGGTTCGGACCTCCCTACCCAGTATATCAAATATTCGAACAGTGACAAAATTTTTTTCCGGCAGTGTAAATCGAATGGTCGTGGCGGGATTAAACGGATTCGGAAAGTTTTGAATCACGGTGAATCGTTCAGGGGGATGATAACTCGCCGGCGAAGAGAGAACACCGCCGGTCCGGTAAAGCGCAATGCCGGACGAACCGAGTCCGAGCCACGTATTGTCCCGAAAATCGACCGCGACCGCATAAATAATATCATTCGGCAAACCGTTGACGGAGGGAAGTCGGACATTCCACGAACTTCCGTCGATCTCCGCCACACCCGATGCCGTTCCCGCAAGCAGAGTGCCGTTCCGTACAGCAAGCGATGAAACGCCGTTCGCCGGTAGCGGAGAATTTTGTTTCGTCAGCACATCCCATGTTCCGTTCGTCACTTTTGCCAATCCTGTTCCGGTGGCGACATAGGTCACCGAATCGTTCAACGGAAGGATGTCGCGGGCATACGTTGAAATGAGGTTAACATCCGGCAGATCGGTGAACCAGGAAGAATCACCGGAGAAGTATTCCATAAATCCGTGAAAGTCGTTCGGATCATAGGTGCCGACCCAGACAGTCCCCTTCTTGTCCACCGCAACGGATCGGCTGCGCGGTTCGATCATTTTGTCCGCATACGAAATCCACGTACCGTTTCGGAATCGTGCGACGCCGGAATCGGTCGCCGCCCAGACGCTGCCGGAGTCTCCGGCGCAGATATCGAACAGGGAATATGCCGGCAGACCGGAATTGGCCGGCGTGAAGGTCGTCCACTCTCCTTGCGCATATCGTGTGATCCCGGAAGAGGCGGTGCCGATCCAAATATTTCCGGACCGATCCGCAGCCATGGCGGTAACGGTATTCGAGGGAATCGGCGAATTGCCGGTATGAAACACGCTCCATAACCCCGACCGGTAACGTGCCACCCCGGACGCCGTTCCGATCCACACGGAACTGTCGGGTGCTGTCACAAGTGTATATACAAGATTGGATGGTACGGCCGAAGTGGAAGTATCAAAATACTTCCACTCCTGAGCGTGAACGATTCCCACAAGAAGAAAAACTAACAACCAGCGCATCGAACGTCCTATTTTTGCAGCACCATCTTTTTGGTGGAATGGAATTCCCCGGACCGCAAGCGATAAAAATACACTCCGCTGGCATGCTGCGATGCGTTCCATTGGAGGGAATACCGCCCGGCCGCCACTTCACCATCGAATAACACTGCCACTTCGCGTCCGATCACATCATACACTTTCACCGTCGTATAGCCGGACACCGGCACAGCAACATCGATCGTGGTGGATGGATTAAACGGATTCGGATAGTTCTGCGACATCGTAAATTCCGAAGGAATGGTATTGTCCTTCCGGCGAACCGAAACGAGGATCGTATCGGTCCCTCCCGCTTCCAGATAGCGCGATTTGAACTCCTGCAGGAAGAGATTGGCAATCCGTTTGCTCCGGACGATGACCGTGTTTTCGTTGTTCACCGTTTCGGCGGAACTGCTCCAATTGTGCGAACCGGTGACGACGATATTGTTGTCCGACGGGTTCTCCGCATCGATCACCGCATATTTGTGATGGAGCAATCCGGTCAACGCCGCGCCCGGCAGCCGCACATCGACGCCGTTCGTTTGCAGATAGGCGAAATCATTTCCCGAATCGGTGTTATTGTCCATCAACACGCGGGTCTTTTTCCCCGCATTCTTTTTGGCGACGATCGTCTGCGCCAATTCATCACGCGTGAACGAAAGAAGGGCGACATTGATGGACGTTTCCGCCGTCTTCAACGCGTCGTTGATTTTGGATGTGACTTTGTCCGACGGACTGAAATAGAGTTCCAGTTTCTGTCCTCCGATCACAAATCGATGCGGCGTATTGTCCAGTTTCCGGGCGCCGAACCGGGAAGAGGCGGCGGTCGGACTGTCCGTCGAAGAACCCCACATCTCTTCAAATTCCATCGTGAACGCCGTTGCCAGCGCTTTATCCTGGATCACCAGAATGTTCTGCGCATCGTTGTTCGTTCCCGGATCGGTGGCATTCCAGGAGCCGGTCAATACCCAGTCATCCTGATCCGAGGTGTGGTCGCGGTTGTCGAACACATAAAACTTATTGTGCATCAATCCGGCGCCGGCATTCACGGCGTCGAATCCGTCGTCGATCACCGTCACGCCGCCGTTCTTTAATGTTGTCCAAGGTGCCGTTCCTTGATTGTCCTTCTCCCCGATCACACGGATCTTCACGCCGCGGTTTCGCGCGTTCAGGAGCGCCGTGGCAATATTCGCGCCGACCGTTCCGCTCAAACTATAGGCCGACATGTCGATGGAAAATTGCGCCGCATTGATCCGGGCAATCAAAATCTGGGAAAAATCCGCCGTCTTTGCACTTTCCGGTTTGGCGACGGAATGATGAACGGACTTGCTGAAATAGACCTGTATTGTTCCGGTGGATGTTGCCGACGAAGTGATGAAGAGATTGTCGGCGGACAAAGTGACGCCGTTCGCGTTCGACGATCCGATTTGATAATGATAGAGAGTCGCCGGCTGCAATCCGGTGAGAGTAACCGAGTGTGTCAATACTTTGTTCGTATCGTTCACTTCCAGTCCGTACGCCGTGGTCGGACCGTATTTGACGATGGAGCTTCCGGGTGCATCGGTCGTCCAACTGATGGTGACGCTGTTGGAAGTAATGTTTCCTTCGTACGGCGCCACGGTGACGATGCGCGGACCTGCCCCTTCCACGATGATGTCGTCCACCATTCGCGGAATGATCTGATAATTTGTAGTAAATTGACCGAGTACGCCGATCATATCGAACGCGGATGACGGGGTCGGCGTATTGGCAATATTCGTCCGCGTGACGATGCGGGTTTGCAATGTTCCGGTAGCATCGGTAAGGTTATAATTCGTACCGCTAGCGGAAGCAGTCCAGCTGGTGGTCGGCGCACCGCCGGTCGTCGTAACGGAAGTAATATTATTGATGCGGATCAACCGTCCTTCGTGCGGCTCCGCCGTACCTTGCGCCAGTACTTGTGCGATCGTCAACACCGTTGTATCGGTGCCGAGTCCTTCACCCAGTTTTTCAAGAAGAATCGCCGGTGTAAATTCGAAAAGATCGTTGAACGGTGCGACGAGTCCGAGCAGAACCACATCATCTCCCCGGTTGACATTGTTGGAGACGGAGGAATCGAACAAGGCCATTCCCGCCGTCGCATCCTGAAGATATGTCGGTCCGCCGAATTCGTTCCCCACGGTGACTATTCCCCGCACCACGGCCCATTTCCCGAGCAAGGTATGCGATCCGTTCGGTTCTTTTCTTTTTACCACGCTGATCGGCCGGGGTGTTCCGTACACCAGAGTTTTGGGAAGCGCCTGGATCGGTAAAAACGCCGTTCCGTTCGTGCTGGAAAAGATCGTCATCGAAAATTCATTCGTCGTATCCGATGCAGTCACACCATTGATCGAGATGATCAAACTGTCGGATCCTCCCAAAACCACATTTGTCACCGTTGTCGTGTCACCGGAATGCGTAACTGACGCACCTGGTTTTGAAACGGTGATCGTGCCGGTGTTCCAGGAGAACGGTCCGGGTTTGACGATTCGGAATCCACGGAGAGAATCGGTTTGCGGTTTGACGATGATCTGCAGATTGGTCGACTGGTTGAACTTCCACCGACCGGGCAGGATCATTCCCAGCCCTTGACCGGCCGGAGGGGGCTCTACGTCATAATAGATCTCGACAAATTCATTGGCAAAGGCGGACGCATCCGAAAATTCGCTGATGATCAGTTTTCCGGTGTTGGTGTTGGTCATTCCCGATCCGGGATTCGCCGTCGTTTGGGCGGATCGGGTCCAGCTCGCCTCCAGATTGGCCGCGGCACTGGCATTCACCCGTTTGATCGATTGGGCTCCCGGACTCGCCGGCATGGCGATCGTCGGACCGTCGATCGCTGCACTGGCGGCATTCTGCAAAGTGAATGTTTCGTCCCCGTTGATG
The DNA here is from genome assembly GCA_964603685.1 of uncultured Chitinophagaceae bacterium. Lineage (GTDB taxonomy): Bacteria > Bacteroidota > Ignavibacteria > UBA10030 > UBA8401 > UBA8401. The sequence continues at coordinate 16,201 of CAZRWF010000044.1, read as the reverse complement.
GAAGGAAAACCGTTCCCCCCGATCACTGCCGTTCCGTTGATAAAAACGACATTCGCATTCAGGGTGACGGACCAAAACGTTTCAAACGATGCTCTCGTCGTATTCCGGGCGACAATCACATATCCGCCCGGCGATATTACCGTCCCGGCCGGAAGAGTGATGCTGGTGGTGGCATTCGCCTGGACAAGTTTATAGCCGGAGATGTCCAACGATTGTGCGGAAACGGATCGGGACGATACGGCAAAAACGGCAATTAGTACGATGGCAGGAATAAGACGGCGCATGGAGCTCTCCTTTTCTTTCTTTTAATGTAAGAAATTCGGTCGGGGAAAAAAAGAGCAGACGGTCCGAAAGTTATCCGTTGATTGATGATCGAAATTGGAGTATTTTCTTTCATCTTATGCTTCCCATACCGATCTCACCTCCGAATCAACTGACACTGCTGCGAATATTGTTGACGCCGGTCTTCGTCTTTTTTTTATTTTCGGACGATCCGACGGACAAACAGATCGCTCTCGGTATTTTTATCGTCGCTGCGGTGACGGATTGGTACGACGGATATGTGGCGCGGCGATGGGGGTATATCACGCGATGGGGAAAATTTCTCGACCCGCTGGCGGATAAAGTGCTCACCTCCGCTGCCTTCTTCTCGTTTGTCGCCATCGGTTACGCCGACGCTTGGATGGTCTGGATAATCGTGCTGCGCGACGTCATCATCACCGGACTCCGTTCCTTTGCCGAGTACCGGTCGATGCCGATCGATACGAGCGGATTCGCCAAAACAAAAACATTCGTGCAATTGGTGGTGATCTATCTTTTTCTCGTCGAATACATCGTCCGCACGGCGCCCGAACTGAATGCACAATTCGGATGGTTCTTTGATATTGTCGCATCGCCGGCGATTATGTATCTGATGATGACCGCTGCAATGCTGCTCACCGCCGCAACGGGCGTGATGTATCTGTTGACTAATCGCCGGATCATCCTCCAATTGTTCATCAACAACACCCATGGAACCGAAACAGAACGGAACTGAACACCCACCGATCGATCCCCTCACGCTGGCGATCGGTTCGGGATTTTTCACCGGGTTCGCCCCGATTGCCTCCGGCACAGTCGCATCGGCGGCGGCGCTCCTCTTTTTTCTGCTCCCGTCGTTCGCCGATCCCATGATCCTTCTACCGAGCACCGTCGTGCTTTTTTTTCTCGGCGGCCGTGCCGCCGGGGTGATGGAACAGCGGTACGGACAGGATCCGAAATACGTCACAGCGGATGAAATAGTGGGAATGTGGTTGAGTCTGTGGTTCATTCCTCTCACCTGGGTGAATGTCGGGCTCGCATTTCTCATCTTCCGCGTTCTCGACATTCTCAAACCGTATCCCGCCGGCGAGTTCGACAAACGCTCCGGCGGCTGGAATATCATGCTGGACGATGTGATCGCCGGTGTGTACACGAATCTGATCATTCAAACGGCGTTACGGATCGACATTTTTTCATGAAGGCGGAAATCATTACGATCGGCGATGAGCTGCTCATCGGACAGATCATCAATACCAATCAGGCCTACATCGCCGAACGGCTGAATACGGTCGGCGTATATTGCGAACGGATGACGACGGTCGGCGATTCCGCCGACGCGATCCGCGATGCGTTCGACACCGCGTTTCGCCGGAGCGATGTCATCTGTGTTACCGGCGGTCTCGGTCCCACGCACGACGACATCACCAAAACGATGGTTTGCGAATTTTTCCGGACCTCGTTGATCCGCCATCAGCCGACGTTGGACCATATCGAAGCGCTCGCTAAAAAGCGGAATATTTCATTGATCCCCTCCAATCTCGATCAGGCCCTCGTGCCGGAATCGTGTACGGTCATTCCGAATCCCGTCGGCACCGCCCCGGGCATGTTGTTCGAACGGGACAATAAATATTTTTTTGTGATGCCCGGCGTACCGTACGAAATGAAGGAGATGATCGACCGGTGGATTCTCCCTTTCCTCGCCGGAAAAAACAGCGGAACGGTCGTCCGGCACAAAACGTTGAAGACCACCGGCATCGGCGAATCGATGCTCGCCCGCGAAATCGGAAATGTGGAAGCGGTGACCGGAACGGACGGCACGGTCACCGTGGCGTTCCTTCCGAATCCACTCGGAACGAAAGTGCGCATCACCGTAAAAGAACACGACGCCGGCCGGGCGGAAGAGAAAATCCGGCGCGCCGAATCGTTCATCCGTTCCGCGGCGGAAAAGTACATTTATTCGGATGACGAAAAAGACCTGGAAGATGTCGTCGGACTGTTGCTGACGGAACGGGGAAAAACACTCGCCGTCGCCGAATCATGCACTGGCGGATTGATCGCCCATCGCATCACGAATGTCCCCGGCAGTTCGAAATATTTTCTCGGCGGTTTCGTTGTGTATCACAATCGAATGAAAACCGATGAACTCGGCGTTCCCGCCAAACTGATCGTCGACCACGGCGCCGTCAGCAAAGAAACGGCCGAAGCGATGGCGCACGGAGTTCGCACCACGGCGGCGGCGGATATCGGCCTGTCGGTGACCGGCATCGCCGGACCGGACGGCGGCACCGTCGAAAAACCGGTCGGGCTGTGTTGGATCGGATATTCCGATCACGAGACCACCTTTGCCTTGAAATTTCATTTCGGCGACAACCGGACTCGGTTTAAGGACCGGGCCGCTCAAGGAGCTCTCGAGTTGCTCCGGCGAAAGATCCTGAAAATGCAATGAAACAATATTGACACCGTCGCTCCAAAACACTACTTTGGAACAGAAAAAATTCAACAACTCACTCAATCATAGGTAAGGGAAAACTGGTTATGGCCGAAGACAAAGAAGCAAAAGTACAAGCGTTAAAAGTGGCGATCGAACAGATCGAAAAACAGCATGGCAAAGGTTCCATCATGAAACTGACTGACGGACCGATCATGAAGATCGACGCCGTCTCCACCGGATCCATCTCGCTGGATGCCGCACTCGGCATCGGCGGTGTGCCGCGCGGGCGGGTGATCGAAATTTACGGACCGGAATCCTCCGGAAAAACGACGATCTGTCTGACGATCATTGCCGAAGCACAAAAAACCGGAGGTATTTGCGCCTTCATCGATGCGGAACATGCACTGGATACCGGATACGCGCGAAAGCTCGGCGTTGACACCTCTTCCTTGCTTCTTTCCCAACCGGAATACGGCGAACAGGCGCTGGAAATCGTCGAAACGCTCGTACGAAGCGGTGCATTGGATGTCGTGGTGGTCGATTCCGTTGCGGCATTGACCCCGCGCGCGGAAATCGAAGGTGAAATGGGCGATCCCACCATGGGTGTCCATGCCCGGTTGATGTCGCAAGCACTGCGCAAATTGACCTCGGCCATCTCCAAATCCAAAACGATCGTCATATTCACCAACCAATTGCGCATGAAGATCGGCATCATGTTCGGAAATCCGGAAACGACCACCGGCGGCAATGCGCTGAAATTTTACGCCTCCGTTCGGATGGATGTGCGGCGAATCGAAGCGATTAAGGATGGACAAAATGTGATCGGCAACCGTACCAAAGTAAAAGTAGTCAAAAACAAAGTGGCTCCCCCTTTCAAAGAGGTCCAATTCGACATTCTGTATAACGAAGGGATCTCCAAACTCGGCGATCTGATCGACGTTGCCGTGGAGCATAATGTGATCAACAAAAGCGGATCGTGGTTCTCTTATAAAGAAGAGAGGATCGGACAAGGCCGGGATTCGGTGAAGGCCTTTTTGACCGCGAACGAAGCATTGGCAAAACAGATTGACACTGAAGTGCGCACCAAATTGGGATTGGTCAACGCCGCACCGGCAAAATCATCCGAAAGCGACGAAAAGCCGTCGAAGGAACAGAAAAAAGCCAAATGACCTCCGGTGCGTGTCCGTCCCGCAGATGAATGGTCGGCGGGATGATATCGTATGGTGATCACGAAGATTGAGCGTCAAAAGAAAAATCGAGCCCGCTATTCGATCTTTGTCGACGACCGGTATGCGTTCAGTATCGGCGAGGAGGTGTACGGAAAATTTCTTCCGTATTCCGGACAGGAATTATCGGAGGACGAACGGGCGGCGATCGAAGGAGAAGAAGAACAATCCGCCGTTAAGCGGACGGCCCTTCGATTTCGATCGTACCGCCCGCGTTCACAAAAGGAGATCGAAGATCACCTGCGGAAAAAGGGATTTGACGACCGCCGGATCGCCGTGGGGATCGGCTATCTGAACGACATGAAGTTGTTGGACGATGCGGAGTACGCCCGGATGACTTGCCGGGACCGTTTGCGGTTAAAACCGGTCGGCCGTTTTTCGATGAAACAGTTATTGATGAAAAAAGGGGTCCCGCGGCCGGTGATCGAAACGGTGTTGGATGAATTGTTCACCGCGGACTCCGAACGGGCGCTCGCACTTAAAGAAGCGGAAAAAAAGTTCCGCCGGATCGCCTCCCTTCCCCCTCTCAAGCAGAAAAAAATGATCATGGAACATCTTCAACGGCGGGGATACGACCCCTCCTTATCCTTCACGATCGCAGCACAACTGGTGAAACAATGAACGAAGAAAAAAGTTTTTTCCGCAGCCGGCATTGGAAAGTGTTTTTGGTCACCATGGCCATCGCACTTCCGATCTTTGTGTTTGCCACATTTGAAGATCTGTTTTTAATTCTTATCGTCTCTTTCATTCTCACGTTTGTGTTGAAGCCGCTCGTCGACTATATCGAAAATCTCGGCGCGGCGCGGTGGGTCTCCGTGATGATCGTCTTCACGGGACTCGGCAGCATTGCCGTCGGCGCGGTGGTCCTCCTCTTCCCGGTGATTACCACCCAGGTGTCGCAAATCGCCGCGGCGTTCGACAAAGAGCGATTGACGGTGATGTTAAACGATCTCAGCCGGCAGATCGCGCAGCAGATCCCCTTCCTGAAATCGGAAGCGATCCGAGAACAGTTGAACACGTTTCTTGTTTCGTTCGGAAATTCCGCCGGAACGGCCTTGTCCGGACTGCTCGGCACGGCGGCGACACTGGCGATTGTTCCGTTCATCACCTTTTTCCTGCTGAATGACTATTATCGAATGCAAAAATCATTTATTCGGAACATGCCGAACAAATATTTCGAGATGTCGCTCAACATCATTTACAAGATCGAGGATCAACTGAGCAAGTATATTCGCGGAACGGTGATCGAATCGGCGGCGGTCGGCATCATATATTCGATCTGTTATTTTTCGCTCGGCATTAACTATGCCACGGTGCTCGGATTGATCGGCGGATTTACGAATGTGATCCCCTTCGCCGGGCCATTCATCGGTGCGATACCGGTGCTGTTGATCTCCATCGTACAGTTCGGCGACCTCAGTATGCTGCCGTGGATCGCGCTGATCACCATCGGCGTGCAACAGATCGACCAAATGGTGGTGCAGCCGGCAGTCTTCAGCAAGATTATGGACATCCACCCGCTGACGATGTTCATCGTGATCCTGATAGGCAATGAAACTCTCGGTGTGATGGGAATGGTGCTCGCCGTTCCCATCTATACCGTTATTCTCGTCACGGCCAAAGAGACCAACTGGGGATTACAACGGTACAAGATCACGCAGGCATGAGCAGAGTCGTATTCGATATTGAAACACTCGCCTCACCGTTGGAATCGTTCGACGATGAAACGCGGAAATATTTACTCCGCTTCGCGGAGACGGAAGAAAAAGTCGATGAGGTGAAGAAGAACTTGAATCTCCACGCGCTGACGGCGGAAATCCTCTGTATTGCCCTCTATAATCCCGATTCCCGTCAGGGGCGTGTTTTTTTTCAATCCGACACACCGCAGGAATTTACGTCGGCGGACGGAACATGCATGTATCGTTCCGGCACCGAACGGGAAATATTGCAGCACTTCTGGGAACTGATTCCGAAATACGATCAATTTATCACCTTCAACGGACGGGGATTCGATTGCCCGTTCGTGATGCTTCGTTCCGCCATGTTGAATGTTCCGGCGACCAGGAATTTGATGCCGTACCGCTATGACGCCGGCATCCATTGCGACCTTTTGGAGCAGCTGACGTTTTATCACGTGACCAGGCGTTTCAGTTTGGACTTTTACTGTAAATCATTCGGCATCGAAAGTCCGAAGGCGAAAGGGATCACCGGGCTGGATCTCCGGCAATTGGTGGAGGAACATCGCTACCGCGACATTGCGGAATATTGTTTCGGCGATGTGGTGGCAACATCGCAGTTGTTTCACCGGTGGGAATCGACGATGCGATGCGCGGTGTAACCGCAGGATAACGGCAAAAAAAATCCCTCTCAGCGAGAGGGATTTTTTTTTCTATCGTTTGGCACTGTTGTTAAACCGGAAGCGTGCGGAAACGTTTCGAAAATTCATTGTAGATTGCTGCCGCTGCGGTCAATTTCAGGATATCCCACCAGGAAAAGATGAGAAACCCGCTCGTGATCGCTTGTTGGATGTTGTTAAAAGCGACGAAATTCAAAAAAATGGTCCCGCAGGTGAACACAACGATCAATCCCAGAAACATCGACACGAGTGTCCAGAGGTAACCCGCACGCACACTCACCAGATATCCCACAAGGGCCGCCGCCAGCGGAAAACTCATCAAATAACCGCCGGTCATTCCAAACAGTTTCACGAGTCCGAACGACGCTCCGGAGAACACCGGAAGTCCGGCCGCACCGACTGCGATATATAATGCTTGAGCAAGAAATCCGTTGCGCCATCCCAGGAATGCCCCGGAGAGAAGGACGAAAAAGGTCTGAAGGGTGAAAGGAATCGGGTGATGGGGAATCTCAATCTGCGCACCGACAGCAGTCAGCGAAGCAAACAACGAGATCCAGCCGGCTTGTGCGAGTGCTGAAGAGCGCGTGGTCATACTTTCCATGATTATTGATGAACGGGTTACTTCCATTAAACCTCCGATAGTAAATGTTTCAAAAGCCAATCTGATGTCACATTCAGTACTTTGTTCAACGACGGACTTTCCACCGTATACGGATGTTTGGCGCCGAACATATGTCCGGTGCCGTCGATCGTGACAAACGTCGTCAGCGTTTTGTCGGATACGTCATACAGCCGGCGGGCTTCGGACAATTTCACCGGAATATCTTCCGATCCGTGCACGATCAAAAGCGGTTTTTGTAACGATGCCACCGCGGCAAGGATGTTCAACTGTTCGGCGTTCTGCTCCAGATCATCCAACAATTTTGTCGAGATGCGGAACAATCGTTGATCGCTCACGGAGTGAAGCTGCACAAATCCTTTTTCCCGCCAACGCAGTCGTTGTTCTTCGGTGTACCGGTCGAAATGGGCGATGGTTCCCCACGCGGCGACGGCGGCAACTCTCGAATCGGTTCGCGCGGTGATGAGTGCAACACCCCCGCCGCGGGAATGTCCCACGAGTGCGATCCGCGATGCATCAATGAACGGTATCCCGAACGCCGTGGAGGAGATTTCGTCGATCACCGCAGTCAGATCACCGATCTCAATCGAAACGGTATTGTTCGCAAACCGTTCATGATCGACGAACTTTCGCGGTGCCTCTCCGATTCCGTTATGCGAAAAATTGATGACGATCGAAACAAATCCGTTCGCCGCAAAATATTCACCGATCGCCGGAAACGGGCCCCAATCCTTAAACGCCTTAAATCCGTGGCATACAATCACTACCGGCCGCTTCACCGAAGGGAGAATCGACGGTTCGGACCACCGGATATCCCCTCTCACCGGAGCCCCGGAAGGAGTATCAAGCACAAACTGCCGGATGTGTCTTTTTGCCATACAACGGTTCAAAATACCCAATCATGGCTGGATTGTCAATACAAGCAGGAATTCAAGTTTATCATGAGCAAAGATTGACTATCCGTCCTTTTTTTCGTATTTTTGTTGACTAAAATACACATTGACCATTCCATCGATTTCCCGCGTATGCCGCAATTGAAATTATTTTCCGGCCGTGCAAACCGGCCGCTGGCGGAAAAAATCGCACACCGTTTGGGTGAGCCGCTCGGCACGTTGGAAATTCAAAATTTCAGCGACGGAGAAATTTGGGTCAAGTTCATCGATAATATCCGAGGTGCCGACGTTTTTATCATCCAAACGACCGTGCCCCCCTCCGATAATTTGATGGAACTGCTCATTACGGTCGATGCGGCAAAACGCGCATCGGCGCGGAAGGTAACGGTGGTCATTCCGTATTTTGGATATGCGCGGCAGGATCGGAAGGATCAACCGCGCGTGGCGATCACCTCCAAGCTGGTAGCGAACGTGATTGCGACGGCAGGCGCGGACCGAGTGATTTGTATGGATCTGCATGCGCCGCAGATACAAGGATTTTTTGATATTCCGGTGGACCATCTTTATTCGTCCGTCGTTTTTGTGGAACATCTGCGGAAGCTGAAAATCCCGAATTTGACCGTGGTCTCTCCGGATGTCGGCGGTATAAAGATGGCCCGGGCATACGCCAAACGGCTTGACGCGGACCTCGTGTTGATCGATAAACGGCGTCCCGCGCCGAATGTGGTGGAAGTGATGAACATCGTCGGCGATGTGGAAGGCCGCAACGTGCTGATCGTGGATGACATGATCGACACGGCCGGGACGTTCACCAATGCCGTCTCCGCCTTAAAAAAAGCGGGGGCACAGTCCGTCTACGGTGCGTGTACGCACCCCCTGCTTTCCGGGAAAGCGCTGGAACGGATCAATGCGAGTGAAGTGGAAAAGATCATCGTGTGCGATACGATACCGTTGAAAGTTCAATCGCCGAAGATCGAAGTGTTGTCGGTTTCACAAGTGTTTGCGGAAGCCATCGAACGGTGCTTCCATAACAAGTCGATCAGCTCGTTGTTCGACGTGGACAAAGGTTAATTGTAAAAAACATCATCATCATCGAAATACGTAAGGAGAAAGACAATGTCAGAAATAGTGTTGAACGCGGCCGTGCGGACGGTGACCGGGAAAAAAGCGAAGAACCTTCGCTATGAAGAAAAAATTCCCGGCGTGTATTATTCGCACGGAGAGGAGAACATCAACATCACCGCGACACCGCTCGCAATGAAACCGTTGATCTATACCAATAATACCCATTTGATCAACCTGAAACTGGACAACGGTGTGACGAAGACATGCATTCTCCGCGATGTGCAGTTCGATCCGATCACCGATCGCCCGGTGCACTTCGATCTTCAGGGTGTCAAGGAAAACGAAGAGTTAACCGTGCAGATTCCGGTAATTCTCAACGGCAGCCCGCGTGGGGTCAAAGACGGCGGCACATTGCAGTTCATCATGCATAAAGTGCGCGTATCGTGCCTGCCCAAGTTTATTCCGGAACACATTGAATTGAATGTCGCCGATCTCGGCATGAACGATTCCATTCACGTACGCGACATCAAAATCGACAACGTAAAAATTCTCGACAATGAATCGGCCGCCGTCGTGGCCGTCGTACCGCCGACCATCGTGAAGGAAGAAACGCCGGTCGCAGGCGCAGCGGATGCTGCGGCAGCCGGCGCAGTCGCCCCGGCAGAACCGGAAGTGATCGCGAAAGGCAAGAAACCGGCGGAAGGTGAAACTGCCGCCCCGGCAAAAAAATAACCGGTATCGTTCGTTGATCCTCCCCTCTTTCCGATATGACCGATATGAGGCTGCCGGATGAAGTGGATCTTCGGTTTGGGAAATCCGGGCCATCGGTACCGGCAGACGAGACATAACGTCGGTTTTTCCGCGGTGGAAGTGTTGGCGAAGAAATGGCGGGCGGCCGAAACCGAGCCGATCGATTCCGGCCTGATGTTGACGGCCGAGGTCGAGAATGAAATAGTACAACTGGTGCTGCCGCAAACATACATGAACAACAGCGGTCAGGCACTCACGGAACTACGCTCCCGGTACGAAGTGCCGCTCGATTCCGTCCTGGTGATCTTCGATGATTTTCAGATTCCGTTCGGGACGTTACGGTTCCGGCCCGGAGGAAGCGACGGAGGGCATAACGGAATGGCGTCGATGATCGACCATGCACAAAATACGTTGATCCCCCGCTTGCGGATCGGCGTCGGCGGTGCAACCATGCCGACGGAACATACGCACGAATTGATGGCATCATACGTTTTGGCGGAGTTCGACCCGGAAGAACAAAAGCGTCTTCCGGAATTATTGGATCACGCGGAACGTGCGGTGCGGAGTTGGATCACGGACGGCATTCAACGCACCATGAGTCAGTACAACAGAAATTTTTTCACTTCCGCAGAAGCGGAATGAGTTTTTAATAAAAACTGAATAACATCACCTGCTCCATCCGATCGACACCGGCGATGGGGCCAACAGTCCAGAGGAGGCAACACATGCAACAACACACCAGGATTTATGAATCGATTATCATCATCAACGCGACGCTCGAGGATGCGCAGATCGAAGCGGAAGTTGAGAAGGTAAAAGATTTCATCACCAAAAACGGCGGAGAAATGCGCGCCCTTGAAAAATGGGGACGCCGCCGGCTCGCCTACGCCATCAAGAAAAAGAACAACGGATATTACGCCTTATACGAATTCAAAGCTCCGGGCGACATCATCGCCAAATTGGAACGATTGTACCTCTTGAATGAGAACATCATCCGGTTCCTCACCGTGGAGCTCAACAAAAAAGCGCTGAAGGCGAAGGAAGTCGGCCAAAAAACGCCGATCACGATGACGGAAGCACCGGCAGACGATAAAGAAAAAGAGACCAGCAAAGGAGCGGTAAAAGCATGAGACAGAGAGAATCATCCTTCGGAAACAGCGGCAACAGGCGCGACGGCGGAGGATTTCGCCGCGACGGTAACCGCGGCGACAATCGCCGGGATTCCAAAAAAGATTCACAGCAGAAGAAAAAACGCATTTGCCGGTTCACCGCTGCCGGAACGATCTATATCGATTACAAAGATGAAAAACTGCTGCGTAAGTTCATTAACGAGCAGGGAAAGATCATTCCCAAACGTATTACGGGAACCAATGCAAAATATCAACGGCAGCTGGTGCAGGCGATCAAACGCGCACGCCACATCGCCCTTCTTCCTTTCACATCAGAAGCCATTAAGTAAGGAGAGAGGTCAGAGATCATGAAAGTCATTTTACGTCAAAACTACAATAAACTCGGTAACATCGGCGATGTCATCGAGGTGAAAGACGGGTTTGCCCGCAACTTCCTCATTCCGCGGAGCATCGCGTTCCGCGCGACGGACGGAAATTTGAAAGCGCTGGAGCAGGAAAAGAAACAATTGGCCCGGAAAGAAGAGAAAGTCGTTCAGGATGCCGAAAAACTCTCCGCGCAGTTGGCGAGTGTTTCGTTAACCATCACCATGAAAGTGGGAGAAGACGACAAACTTTTCGGCGCCGTCACATCACAAATGATCGCCGAATCGTTGACGGAGAAGGGATATTCCATCGACAAACGGACCATCGAACTCGAAGAACCGATCAAAACGCTCGGCATCTTCGAAGTACCGGTGAAACTTCATTCCAAAGTAACGGCAAAAGTGAAAGTCTGGGTCGTCCGGGAATGATCCTGTTCCACTCACCGCTCGTCACAACCTGTTGCGTTAACCGCAACAGGTTTTTTTTTGTATATTCCCTTATTCGCTGCCGGGAATTCCATCAATAAACGAACATCGGAGCTCGCACCATGGCCCAAAGAAAATCCTTGTGGAGTGGCAGATTTAAATCCTCGTTATCGGACGCTGCGTTACGATTTTCTTCTTCCATCGATCTCGACAAAACACTCTATCACGAAGATATACAGGGCAGCATCGCCCATGTGGAGATGCTTGCCTCCTGCAGGATCATCACGGCCGAAGAGGCCCGGCGGATTCGCAAAGCATTGAAGGAAATCCATGGGGAGATCGAATCCGGAACGCTGGACCTGTCATGGGATAAAGAAGATATCCACATGGCCATCGAACAACGGCTGATCCAAAAAGTCGGTCCGGCCGGCGGAAAATTGCATACGGGTCGGAGCCGGAACGATCAAATTGCGCTCGATGAGCGGCTCTATCTTCGTTCGGCGATCACCGAAATGAAAAAATTGATTGCTCAATTGCAGCGCGTACTGCTCTATAAGTCCGAAAAATATTTCGGCACAATCATGCCCGGGTACACACACCTCCAACGCGCTCAGCCGGTGCTCCTCTCCCACCATCTGTTGGCGTATGTTTCCATGCTCGAACGGGACGATGAACGATTGTCCGATTGTTACCGGCGAGTCAATCGTTTGCCGCTCGGTGCCGCCGCGCTCGGCGGGACATCCTTCCCCATCGATCGGCAGAAGGTTGCAAAAAAACTCGGATTCGACACCGTTATGGAGAACAGCATGGATGCGGTGTCCGATCGCGACCATCTCATCGAATTTATTTCCGCCTGCAGTCTGGTGATGATGCATCTCAGCCGATTATCCGAAGAACTGGTATTGTGGACCTCCCAAGAGTTCCGCTTTGCGCGGATCGACGATGCGTACACGACCGGCAGCAGCATCATGCCCCAGAAAAAAAATCCCGACATGGCGGAATTAACCCGGGGAAAGGTCGGCCGCGTATACGGTCATTTGATGAATATACTGACGCTCATGAAAGGACTTCCGCTTGCGTACAACCGGGATATGCAGGAGGACAAGTTCCCGCTGTTCGATTCCGTCAACACCACGCGGGAATGCCTATTTATCATGACCCATCTGCTCGTCCACACGACATTCGACAAGCAGCGGTTCGAAGAAGAGTTAAAGAATGATTTTCTGACGGCGACGGAGATCGCCGACTATTTGGTCCAGCAGGGTGTTCCGTTCCGGGACGCACACTCCATCACGGGAAGAATCGTGGGATATTGCATCGATCATGGGAAAAGTTTGTCGCAGCTATCGTTGAAGGAGTTGCACAAATTTTCGCATACGTTTTCCGAGGATGTGTTCTTGTTGTTGGATCCGCATGCTTCCGTGGAACATAAACGCTCTTCGGGGAGTACCGCGCCGGTGGAAGTGAAACGGCAGATTGTTCACTGGACCAGGGCATTAAAGGCCAAACGGTATCGCTAATCGATCAATACGGTGACGACCGGCCGGTCAAAAAATCCCTTTTGCCTGGCCGCCGTCGACCAGGATATTCGCTCCGTTGATAAAACCCGCTTTTTCTGATGCAAGGAAAGTGATCACATCCCCCACCTCTGCCGGCGTTCCCATACGGCCCGCCGGGATATTCCGCGTCGTTTCCGTGAGAAACTCATCGAACGTGATCTGCTCTTTTTTCGAACGTGATTCGCCGATTTCACGCTGACGATCCGTGAGGATGTATCCGGGACAAACGGTGTTCACCGTGATATTTTTGTTGCCATACCGATTGGCGAGGACCTTCGACATTCCGAGAATTCCGGGTCGAATCGATGAAGAGAGCAAAAGATCGTTGACCGGTTGTTTTGCGGCAAGAGAAACAATCGTGATAATCCTCCCCCATTGCCGGCGTTCCATCTGCGGCAGAACGGCTCGAATCATTCGAACGACACTCATCAACGTCAGTTCGTGGGCGTTGTTCCAATCGGCATCCGTCAGCGTGTCGATTCCTCCCGTCGGCGGACCGCCGGCATTGTTCACCAGAATATCGATCGAACCGAACCGTTGAACGGTCGCAGCGACCATCGATTCAATGTCGGACGGTGATCGAACATCTCCTGCCAACGGTAGCACTTCTCCGCCGGTCAATAGTGAGATCTCCTTCGCCGTCTCAGTAATGGATTCCCGGTCACGGGAACAGATCGCCAACCGAACCCCTTCCGCCGACAGTGACACGGCGGCCGCTTTACCGAGCCCCCGGCTGGCGGCGGCCACGAACGCTATTTTGTCGCGAATTCCCAGATCCATGTCAACAATCCACGGTCACGATTTTTTCTTGTATCCGATCGCCGAGCAGGACAACCTTTTTTTCCTTTGTGATATAAACATCAATTTCCAGCCGAATGCCGAATTCATCCGGAAGATAAATTCCGGGTTCGATGGAAAAACACGTTTCCGGAATAATCTCGCGTACGTCCATCGTTTCAAAGTTGTCGATATGTGCGCCGTTTCCGTGCACTTCTTCGCCGATATTGTGTCCGGTCCGATGGATAAAATAGCGGCCATACCCCCGGTCGGTGATATACTTGCGGGTGACGTCGTCCACGTCGCAGCCGCGGACTTTTTTGCCGGCGGCGAACGATTCACGCAAAAAATGAACAGCCGCATCCCGCGATCCTTTGACGATGTCGAATACTTCTTGATATTTTTGAGGGATGTTGTTTCCGGCATATCCCACCCAGGTAAAGTCCGCATAGACCGCACCCGGTTTTTTCTTTTTCGCCCACCAATCGATAAGGATATAATCCCCTTTTTTAATCACCGCGCTCTGTCCGGCACTCGGATCGTAGTGCGGATTTGCGCCGTTTCCGTTCACCGAACAATTCGCAGGCGCGTACGTGGTCAATTCGTGCCGTTCGAATTCGGTCATAATTTTCTGCTGCACATCGAATTCGGTCACCGGCGCACCGTTTTTTAAGCGTGTGCCGATGAATGCGAATGCCTGGTCGATGATCGTCAAGAGGATCTTTGCCGTTTCTTCCGCATCCCGGTATTGTTCGTCGTTCCAACGCGCCTCGAAATACTGAACGATATCACCCGAAGACACGACGTCCGTCCCGAACGACCGGATGAATTCTACGGTGCCGGCATCCACTTTGGATAAATACGGAATGTCATTGTTGGGAGAATACTCCATGCAGACCGTTTTTGCCCCCCGAAGGATGTTGCGTACTCCTTCCTGGAGTGTTTTCCATTGACTATAGATCGTTTTATCCCCCGGCAAATGGTCCAGATCATATTGTTCGATGTTATGGACCAGTTTTTGCGGAGTACCCGACGCCGGAATAAAATAAAAATACCGCCGCGAAGAGAGTTTTCCGGAGGACATTTCCAATATTTTCGTGGCGAATGGATTGGCACCGCGAAAATTGTAGAGCAGCCACCCGTCAAACTTCTGTTCACGGAGTTTATGTTGAATATTCGGCAAAATATCGGCAAAGGCCATGTCATCTCCTTTCAATTTTCAGAATATAAAAAATAAAAAACCCTCAGCCAAGCGAATTGACTGAGGGTGGATATTGCCGGTTGCCGAAAACAGAGCAGAATGTCTGACGCGGCAGGTGAACGATTAATACATGTCACCCATTCCGCCGCCCGGAGGCATGGCGGGTGCGGCTTTTTTCTCTTCCGGTTTTTCGACGATGGTCGCTTCCGTGGTAAGAAGCAAAGCGGCGACGCTGGCGGCATTTTCCACCGCAACGCGGCTCACTTTGGTCGGATCGATGACGCCTGCTTTGATGAGGTTTTCATACGTCTCCGTCAAAGCATTAAATCCGAAATCATCTTTTCCTGCTTTCACTTTGTCCACAACGACCGAACCGTCGAGGCCGGCATTGGCCACGATCTGGCGCAGCGGCTCTTCGAGCGAGCGGCGCAAGATCTGCACACCGGTTGCCTGGTCCGCATTGGCCGTTTTGACATCGTTCAGCGCGTCGATCGCCCGCAGCAGAGCGACACCGCCGCCGGGAACGATTCCCTCTTCCACGGCTGCACGCGTGGCGTGAAGCGCATCTTCCACACGGGCTTTTTTCTCTTTCATTTCCACTTCGGTGGAGGCACCGATCTTCAGAACGGCGACGCCGCCGGAGAGTTTTGCCAAACGTTCCTGCAGTTTTTCCTTGTCATAATCGGACGTGGTTTTTTCCACCTGCGATTTGATTTCGGCAATCCGTTTTTTGATTTCTTCTTTTTTGCCGGCTCCTTCGACGATGGTGGTGTTGTCCTTATCGACGACCACTTTTTTCGCCGTGCCGAGATATGCCAGCGTTGCGTTCTCCAGTTTATATCCTTTTTCTTCGGAGATCACCTGGGCGCCGGTCAGGATCGCGATGTCTTCGAGCATCGCCTTGCGGCGATCGCCGAATCCCGGAGCTTTTACGGTCACGACGCGCAGTGTTCCGCGCAATTTGTTCACGACCAACGTCGCCAGCGCTTCCCCTTCCACCTCTTCCGCAATGATGAGAATCGAACGGCCGGATTGCGCCATTTTTTCCAGAATCGGCAGAAGATCTTTCATTGCACTGATCTTCTTGTCATGGATGAGGATGTACG
>CAZRWF010000043.1:0-22119 GCA_964603685.1 uncultured Chitinophagaceae bacterium | reverse complement strand
TCACCGGCCGTTCCCTCCTGTTTGCCCTTTCGGTTTTCCTTGTTATATTGAGCCCATTCATTACATGAGATCAACGGAGAACCGATGCATCGCGAAATTCATCAATGGCACAGTCCCAGCTTGAACAAAACCATGGAGATCGCCGTGTACGGTCATTATGGCCCCGCGCTGCTGATGTTCCCGACCGCGGCGGCGGATTTTTTGGAATACGAACGGTTCCATTTGATCGATGCCATCTCCTCCTTCATCAACGGCGGCACGCTGAAGGCCTTTTCGATCAACAGCATCAACAGCGAAAGCTGGCTGAACAATTCCATGGAGCCGCATCACAAGGCGATCCGGCACCAGCAGTTTAACGATTATGTGATCAACGAAGTGGTGCCGTTCATTCACAATCACAACAAAGGATTGACGAAGATCGTCACCACCGGCGCATCGCTCGGCGCGCTCCATGCGTTGAACATCTTTTTCCGCCGTCCCGACATCTTTTCGGGAACGATCGCCATGAGCGGCGATTACAACCTGCAGTCGTACACCAAAGGGCATTACGACGACAACGTCTTCTTCAATTCACCGGAACAATACCTTCCCGGCGTGACCGATCACCATTATCTCGAACAGATGCGTCGCGGCAGGATTATTATTGCGACCGGACAGGGAAATTTTGAAAATCCGGATGCGTCGCGGCGGTTATCGGGGATTCTTCATGCGAAATCCATTCCGCATTGGCTGGATGTGTGGGGACACGACATGCCGCACGATTGGCCGACATGGCGCAGCATGTTGCCGTATTTTTTAAGTAAAATGTAACCGATTGTGGAATTGCGGAATTGATGAATTTCGAAATTGTCTGCGATTGATCATCGCATGTGTCGATTCGGCACTTTCAAAATTTCACACTTTTACAATTCCAACTCTCCGTGCATCATCATCACCGCATTTCCGCCGACGCGCACCGCGGTGATCGCACCGTTCTTCTTCTCCGCTTCGATGAACAACAAGCTGGGTCTGCCCATTTCGAATCCCTGTTCAATGTTCCACTGAAGGATTCCATCGCTCCTCGGATCGCGGGAAGCGAGATAACCGGCGAAAGCGGCCGCAGCGCTCCCGGTGGCGGGATCTTCCGGAATACCGATCAGCGGTGCAAACATCCGGGCGCGGAAATGAAAATGTTGTTGCTCCGGTTCATCGGTGAAGACGAAAATCTCTTTTAATTGCAATCTCTCCATCGTTGCGGTATCGATCCGAATCGCTCCGAGCACGGATCGGCTCTTCACGGCAACGAACAAAAAGGGGAATCCGACCGATACGAACCGCAGCGGAAACCGTTCGACATTCACGTCGGCGATCTGAACGCCGAGCAGCCGTGCAATCGTTTCGACCGGAGGGACAACATCGGTAAACTCCGGTAGTTTCGCCGCCGTCAGTTGAGCGAACAACGGTGTCTGCTCTTTTTTCCGGAGCACAACCGGAACCGGACCGACTCCTTCTTCCAGAACGATGGTGGTTTCCGCACCCTTCATCGGAACAATCCCGAGGTGTTCCAATACGATCGCCGTTCCAATCGTGGGATGTCCGGCGAACGGTAGTTCGTTCCCCGGCGTGAAGATGCGCACGCGTTTGGTGTGTTTCGGATCGCGGGGCGGATAGACGAAAACCGTTTCCGAAAAATTGAACTCGCGGGCGATCGATTGCAGACGGTCGTCCGGAATGGAAACCGCATCGGGGAACACCGCCAGCTGGTTGCCGCTGAACGGCCGGTCGGTGAAGACGTCGCAGGTATAAAACCGGTGTTTCATCGTGGAACCTCCATCAATTGGCGAAAATAGTCGCGGATCGTCCGTTTCCCGGCCGCCGGGAAAACAACATCGGTCGTACTGACGGTCCGGCCGAAATCCATCAGTGCATGAAGACGGGGGTGGAGCACCTTCAACGGTACGATCGCCGCGGCGAACAATGCGGGAGGAACGGAAAGGATCGAAGGTTTTTTCCCGGCGATATAAAACGCCGATATCACGATCTCTTTCCGCGTGAACACTTCCGGTCCGCCGATCACGATCCGCTGTTCCGCGGAGGTAAGCGCCTCCACAACGCATTGGGCCACATCCTGTTCGTGGATCGGATTCGTCCTGGCCGAACCGTCGCCGATCACAACACCTCTTCCGGACCGCGCCATCCGCAGTATGTCTCCGAGGATATAAAAAAAACCGGTCGGTTGGACGATCGTATAAGGAATTCCGGATCCCGCAAGATTCCGTTCAAATAAATAATGCGCCCGTGCATATTCGGTGGCGGAGAGTTCTTCGGATCCCGCCAGCGAAACGGCGACGAACTTTTGAACGTTTGCCCGCTCCGCTTCCCGGAGCAAATTTGTATTTCCATCCCGATCGACCTGCAGGAAACTCGAACGGTCGCGAATCCGCCGAACATCCATCGAAGCGCCGGCACAAGTAATCACCGCATCCGCGCCGGTGCACACATTTTCCAATGACCGCGGATCGGTAATGTCGGCAACGGTCACCCGGTCCGCAGTGATTCCGCGGCGATTCCAGGCTTCGGCGGAGCGGACAAGGGCATGAACACCGTATCCTTGAGATTTCAGGAGTGAAACAACGAGGGAGCCGAGCACGCCGGAAGCACCGGCAACAAGAATGTTTTTCATATCGTCAAGGATTCCTCCGGAGTGTGCGATCGGGATCAGAAAATTTTTCCGTCAATCGCCCGCCGAAAAATTCGAACAATCCGACTGCGGTAAAATACAACCAGCCGGCGGCGAACAAGGATTGCGGATCTTCGAACCACAACATCGGTCCGGTGGCCGTCAGCGTAGCGACTGTATCCGCCGTCCAGCCGAAGGCCGGCAACGGGAGCATCACCGCGAACACGACGGAAATAACATACCAAAAAACGCTCCATCCCCAGGCCACCGTCATATGCTTTCGTTTATTTTGATCGGATTGTTTGCCGAACAATCCCGTCGCCAGCCGGTGCAACACCAGCAGCCAGAAGGCGCCGAGCGGCCACCATTCCCCCGGGGGAGAAAAAATGTACACGAAAATCGAATAGAACGCCCCTAAGCCGAGAACGATGACGGTTTTATTGAATGCATTTTTTCCTCCGATCAATGCCCAACCCATAAATGCCGCGGAGTGGATCGTGAGGAATTCCAACATCATGATGACGGAAAAATAGCTGACCATATTTTCGCCGATCGCTTCCGGCTCGATCCAGGTGACAAGAAAGGCCAAACCCATGAGCAGTCCGGGCGTGGACGAAACAGCGGATCGGAGCGGAGGGAATATTTTTGTCATGTGCGGGCGGTGACAGCGGCTCCGGGTGTGGTCCGGAGTTCGTACCATCCCACCAGGAGAAAATAAAATGTACCCCAGGCCATCATCTTGTGCGGGTGTTCGACGAATTCACCCGACATGTGGAGATGAGAAAGGGCGGAAGAATCGACGCCGAATTCCGGCAGCGGGATGAAAAGCGCGGCAAACAAGGCAACGAGGTAACAGCCGACGTTGATCCCCCATTGTTGCATCATGCTCTCCCGTTCTTTTCCCTGTTCGAATTGTCCGGTCAATGCGCTCAACATCCGGTTCAACGTCAGCACGCCGAACGCGATCACGGGCCACCAGGAGGCAAAACCGAGCGCGAAGCCGGCGACGAAGAGAAAATAAAAAAGTCCGAGGCCGGCAAGATGAAGCATCTTTTTGGAACGCGGTGCATGTCCGTAGATGACATTTCCCATAAATCCGGCGGAATGGATGATGATAAATTCCAGAAGCATCACTTGAGACAAGGAGGAAACCATATCGTCGCCGAGTGTTGCGGGTTCGAACCAGGTCACTAAAAACGTCAATCCGACGATAAAATCGGGAATGGAAGAAAAAACATGCGGATATGGTACGCGGAAATTCATTCTTCCGAATAGTAAAGAAAGAATGGTCAAATCTCAAATGGGTGGGGACGAGAGGGTTTCGCAGCGTTACAATAATTCTTTCAATTTGTCATACCCGGTACGGCTGACCGGCAGCTGCGTGCCGTCTTTCAAAATGGCGGTGCGGGAATCTTTCGCGAACAGTTCGATCTTTGCCAGCCGTTCGATGTTGAGAATAAACGACCGGTGGATACGGACGAATTTTCGCGGATCAAGAGATGTTTCCAGTTCGGAGAGCCGTTGGATCTTCAAATACGATCTTCCTTCCGACCGGAACGAAGAATAGTCATCCTGTGCTTCCACATAGTCGATTTTTTCCACCGGCACAACGATCACTTTGCTCCCTTCCTTAAACAGGATCCGTTCGAGCCGCTGTGCGGGGCCGGCCGCCGTTTGCAGTGTTTCTTTAAGTTTTCCCGGCTGATGTACGCGTTGCAAGGCATGGGAGAGTGCTTCGTTGAACCGTTCTCGGCTGAACGGCTTCAGCAGGTAATCCACCGCATGAACGTCGAAGGCCCGTAAGGCGTATTGATCGTAGGCCGTCACGAAGATCACGGCGGGAGGTTCATCGAGCAGTTCGATCACTTCAAAACCGCTCAGTTTCGGCATTTGAATGTCCAGGAACATCAGGTCGGGCGACAGTTCCGTAACGGCTTTCACCGCTTCGAATCCGTTGGCACATTCCGCAACGATGTCAATCCGTTCGTGTGCGGAACAATATTCGCGAATGAGAGAACGGGCCAGTTCTTCATCATCCACGATCACTGCGCGTAGTTTCGTTCGTTTCATTTTTTCCCCGTTGTTTCCGGAATAAACAGGATCACTTGAAATTGATCCGCTGTGGCAAATGTCTGCAGGTCTCCTTCCGTTCCGAACATCGCATGGATCCGGCGCCGCACGATTTCCAATCCCATTCCCGTCCCTTTCGCCGCGCCCGTGTCCCGGTCGACGGGATTTTCCACCGACACAAACAGCCGTCCGTTTTTCGTCTGTGCTGAGATGCGGATCGTTCCCCCCTCCAGCCGCTCGGCGATGCCGTGTTTAATGGCATTCTCCACCAGCGGTTGAATGATCAGCGGTGGAACGGAAGCCGACAGCGCGCCGGGATCGATCTCCTGCACGACGTTTAATCGGCTGCCGAATCGTATTTTTTCGATGTCGAGGTAATGCGTCAACAACGAAAGTTCCTCTTTCAGCGAAATGGTGTCCTTCGATCCGAAGAGGAGGCTTTTCCGAAAAAAATCGGCAAGCGTCATCATCATCGTGCGGGCAAGCTCGGTATTGTTGGATGTTAACGCGCTGATGGAGTTCAAACTGTTGAAAAGGAAATGCGGATCGATCTGCATTCGCAGCGCCTTCAGTTCGGATTGTTGCGCCAGCAGCCGGGCTTCGAAGGCGTTTCGCTCGGCCTCTTTGGAACGTTCGAACGCCATGATGAGATACCCGAGCGCCAGCGAAATCACAAACAACTGCTGCCCCGCTCCGAGAATCGCCGCCAGTCTCTGTTCCACCGGATACGGCGACAGGGAAACAGAAAAAAACGATTCGATCGCCGTCATCCATCCCCAACAGAGCAGCGTCCACACGGAACTGACGATGATCACGGAGATCGCGGCAACGCCGAAAATTTTCCACAGCGGCGTCCGATCCAGCGGGAAGGCCCGGCAGAGATACCAGGCGGACAAATTCACTTCGCCGTACACCAGCATCATCGGCAGGGTGAAGAGAACGAGCATCCATGCTCCGGCCGCCGACAGGACCGTCAGGATCAATCCGGACAAAACACCCAGAATCGCCCACACGGCGAGATAGATAAAAAGTTTTTTTCTGTCGGAAAGAATTGGGTGCATGGAGAATAGTGCGGGCCGG
The DNA here is from genome assembly GCA_964603685.1 of uncultured Chitinophagaceae bacterium. GTDB lineage: Bacteria > Bacteroidota > Ignavibacteria > UBA10030 > UBA8401 > UBA8401. Next base: position 16,310 of record CAZRWF010000043.1, on the reverse strand, counting down.
CAAAGTGTCCGGCCCGCCGCCGGTCAGTTCTTCACTTCCACGCCGCCGAGAACAATATTGCCGGTCAAATGCAGTTTTTTGCCGGTACCGTCTTTTGCCGGATACGTTTTATCCTCCACGCCCCCCATGATCGGCGTCGCCTCGACCGCGACGGACCATCCCATCGGCACGCGCAGTTCCACGCCCCCCATGATGATATTGACATCGATGTGGGCTTCGTTCCCGCTCATGTCGGCATCGCGCAGATCGATTTCACACCCTCCCATGAACGCGGAAATTTCTCCGCCGCGGAATTCCTTCGAAGTGATGATCCGTTTCACGCCGCTCATCATCGCCATGTTTTTGATGTATGCATCGGTGTCGTCGAAACTTTCAGTTCCGCGCTCCGCGAAGGCGATGTTTTTTCTGTTCCATGATCCGCGGAGGAAATTTACGCCGATAATGATGAGGATCACCGGCCACCAATCCCACAAATGAAAATCAATCAGATCCAATCGATCCAAAATCATCAGCGAACCGATGACGGTGAAGATCCATCCGACGATTTGGCCGGAGCCTTGTCGGGACTGCGCGATCTTCGTTACGCCGAAAATGACCAGAATCGCCGGCCAAAAGTACAGAATGTTTCCGGCATAGACGATATCCAGATTGTCCAGCATGAACACGATGCCGACAACGATGATCATCACACCCATGACGAATTGCGGAGAAAAGAAGGTCGACTTAGTATTTTCCATAACATCCATCCTTGGACGCACCGCGTCCTTTTGTAACGAGCGATTCCCACATCATGCTGACACCCCACGCGATGAGGAGAGCCGGCCACGTGTCGCCGAATCCGAGTCCGTACACGTGATTGATGGAGACATACAGCCAGATGCCGAGAAACAACCACCAGGCACCGCTGCCGATGTGGTGAATCGACGGGGCATCGGCCAATTTTGCGATCCCGATGACGATCAGAACAACGGGCCATAATTTCCAGACGGACTGCACGCCGAACATTTCCAGCGATAGTACATCCGTTTGATGCAGCAACAGGATCGCACCGAAGAAGATTAACAGCGTGCCTGCGACAAAATCCTGCATGCTGAATCGGCGAGTATTGTTGGTCATGACAATTCCTTTCTGTGTTGAACTCCTCCAACGTACGCGAAAATCGGCATTTCGTTCAGAAACATTCGGTGAATCCCCGATCCGCTTCGGTGAATGCCCGTTTTATCGCTCTCCTCCGGCCGTTTTGTCCCGTTCCGACTGTTCCAAAAACCGGATAAAACGCTCCCGTTGCGTTTCGAACAGGAATTTTTGTGCGGACCGGATCTCGTTCCCCTTTGCCGCGATCGCTGCGCGATCCCCCGCCAGATCGTTCAACACGTCCATCATCGTGTCCGTCGTATAAAAAAATCCCGCCGTATGAAAATCTTCGATACCGCTCATCGCGCGGTGCACCAGCATCGGAATCCCGTAACCGAAACTGAGATTGTACGCACCCGAGATCTGCCACGTTCCATAATTGTCATACAGCGCCGTCTCGGGATGGATCAACGGAAGGATGAGATCGCAGCGTTGAAGGTAGGCCGCAAACAGTTCGCGCTCCACAAAACCGGAAAAGAGGACGACATCGTTTTCCCAGCCTTCGGCCCGGACAATCGATCGCACTTCCGCTCCGTCGCCGCTTTCTGCCGAACATGGTCCCAAAAGAAAAAATTTTATGCGATGCCCCGGCCGGCGCCGGCGCAGCTGCGAGAACAGCGTTCGGTAATCCCGCCGCCGGAATTCGACGATACCGGGCACGGCGATCCAGAATTCCCCGTCCGGTTTTTGAATGTCGGACGGCGGTGCGGGGGGAAAAAAGATGGGATAATAACTCCGGACTCTTTCGCGATACCGGGACGGTATGCCGGACAGGAGATAATCGTTCAGAACAAAATATTTGTGGACATATCGCGAGATGACTTTTTGCGTAAAACTTTTGTGGAGCTTGTTGGTGTGATGGATCGTGCCGGCGCAGCGGACCGATCGCGGGACGATCAAGCAAAAGTCGCGGACATAATTTCCTTCGGCCGTGTTCAACAGCACTGCGCGGATATCGTGGCGCTGCAGATATCGTTTCACCGACGAAATGCAATTCCATCGTCCGCGCGTACCGGTGCCGATGTCGATATATTCGATCGCGGCGGCCCCCTCCAGTCCTTTTGCCTCATCGCGCGCTTCGTTCGGAACGATCACGTGAACGGCGTATCCGCTCTTCGACAAAAACTGAAGTTGGGAATAGAGGCATTCATAATGCGAGTGTGAAAATTCGATCAGTGCGGCGGTCGTGGGAGTCTCTCTCATGGATGACAGGACATTTCAACGGAATCGTTTGACCAATATACTTCTCCCTTCCGTTCCAAACAAGAGAGAGAAAGAGTTCCGGAATCTTCGAAGAACGGACAAGCGTCGCAACGACGGGATCGGCGGTCAGGTTTTTTGCTGTTTCTTTTTTGCGGCGGGGAAAAGAATGTTGTTGAGGATTATCCGGTAGCCGGGTGAATTTTTATGCAGATTCAGATCGGTCGGCGGATCGCCGACTGCATGCTGATAATCCTCGGGGTCGTGTCCGCCGTAAAACGTAAAGGTCCCCCGGCCGAAGTTGCCGTGGATGTACCGCACTTCATCGGTCCCTTCCCGTTCGCCGAGCGTAATCACATTCGGTTTGATCAACGATTTTTTAAACATGGTCGTCTGCCCCATAAATCCTTTCAGAATGTTCACATGGTTTTGCGTGAGCATCGTCGGCACGGGATCATATTTGGCAGAGAATTCAAACAGCGTAAAATAGTCCGAATTCGGGTCGCGGAGCGGGACGGGATCGCTCGGCGGATTGTCGATGTCCGAAAATTCGTATCGCAGAGGGTTCATTTCCAGTTGAAAGTTCCGGAAGGCGAAGGTTTTGGAGAAGTCGAGGCGCTGTTGGGCGTTTCGATCCGCCGGATCGCCGTCGAACATCGTTTCGGCGATATCGGTTTGTTCGGAGGCGAGTGCGATATCGTAGCTGTCCGTGGCGGCGCACATCGCGAACATAAAGCCGCCTGCCGCAACATAATCCCGAATCGCCCGGGCAACGCTTTTTTTCTGTTCGGACACTTTCCGGAATCCGAGATCGCGGGCAGTTTTTTCGTAACTCAATTGTTGTTCGATGTACCAGGGAGAATTCCGGTGGGAGGCGTAGAACTTTCCGTACTGTCCCGTAAAATCTTCGTGATGCAGATGAAGCCAGTCGTATTCGGACAACTTTCCCTGCAGTACTTCAGGGTCCCACAGTTTGGTATACGGTATCTCCGAATATTCGAGCGCCAGGGTCACCGCATCATCCCACGGTTTGAGTCCCGGCGGAACATACACCGCCACCTTCGGCGCTTTTTCCAGACGGACGACATCCATGTTGTTCTCTTCGCCGCCGATTTCGCCGAGGATCTGCGCTGCCGTTGCTCCGCTGATCAGTTCGAATGACACCCCGCGGATCCGGCATTCGTTGACGATCACCGGAATATTATCCGCCAAAAACGATCCGCCGCGGTAATTCAACAGCCAATCGATCTCCACCCCTTTTTCCAGCGTCCAAAAAGCGATGCCGTACGCTTTCAGATGGTTCGTTTGTTTCAAATCCATCGGAATGAGGATCTTCTGCTGAGCAGAAAGGAGCGTGCACCAGGCCAATATGAGAGAGAAAAGTTTCACCGGCAATAACTTACAAAGTTTGCAGCGCATCGTCAACCAAAAACCGAAGATCCGCCGCATAACGAATCGGCCGGACGTTCCCGCGGCAGCACGCAACGGATCAGGCAGCAGCCAATTTGAGTCCGGTTTTGACCGTCGTATTCCGATATTCTTCCGCCGCTTTTTTGGTAATATATCCGTGCTTTACCGCGAACGAATAGAGTTTTTCTTGCATCGCTTTCCGCGCGCGGTGGAGCCGGGAACGAACTGTTCCGAGCGGAATCTCGAGGATCTCCGCAATTTCTTCATACGTCATTTCCTCCAGATCGGAAAGAATGATAATCGTCCGGAATTCTTCATTCAAAGACTCCATCGCCCGCACCACGTCATCCCCCAGAAGATTGTCGTACATATCCCTGCGAAGGTCGGTCGACGGTACGGATTGATCTCTCATCAGATCGACAAATTCTTCCACTTCGGAATATTCCACCTGATCCGGCGTGCGGCTGTTTTTCCGATAGTTGTTGATGAACGAATTTTTCAAAATCCGAAAGAGCCACGCTTTGGCATTGGTATCATGCTGATATTTATCAATGAAGCGGTAAGCTTTCAGGAAGGTATCCTGAATGAGGTCCTTGGCATCATCCTCATTGTTCGTCAACCGCAATGCGTAATTGTACAGCAAACTCATGTGAGGAATCATTTCTTTTTGAAACAAAGCGTCGTGCGAGGTGCGAAGTGCGGCATTCATGGCGGTTCCTTTCCGATGAAATAAATGAATAGAGTAGTTTCTCTATACATTTCAACGGATTGGAGTTCCGCAAGAGTATCAAAATGCCGATTTTTAGCGAATTTCGATAGTTAAACGAATGTTATGCACGATATGCACGATTTTTGGGCGTTTGGTGTTACACGCGTTCCGCGCCGAAATCGCTGTACAATTTTTTCACCAATGGGTGTTCGACGGATGTTTCGTTGTGTGTGGCGGGTTTTTCCGGCGAAACGGACGAAGAGGATGTGGAGGCCGACGGTGCTGCCGAATCCCTCCGTTGCGGCGAGGAACTGGCTTCTTGCAGAATCGGTTCGATCCTCAAACGGGAACGGAGAATGGTGTTGATGGTTTCCGCTAGGATCTCTTTATTTCGAAACAACGTGCCGCGATGAAAATCATCCCCGCAGGCAATGTGGAGGGATCCGTTCACGATATCGACCGGCGATGTTTCCCCCAGGATCGTCCCGACGGAGATTTTTTTCTTCCGCATGGCGTCGATGATCGTATTCCACTCACTGCGGACATCGGCCAATGTTACCGATACGGCGGCGGCGGCCGGTTCGGCCACGGAGACCGGGACCGATTCGGAGGCCGGCTTTGCGGGTGCAACAAACGTGTACCGCGGTTGTGAATCCGGAATTTGTACTTTCGGTTTCGGCGTGTCGATCACCGCGGGAGCCGGAGTGTCGTACACCGCTGTGGGCACCGGAAGGGTTTCCGGCGCAGAATGTTCTACCGGGGAGGAAACACGGCGGGATGGTTGTACCGGTTCAGCGAGAAGTTTTTTTTTTAGATCGTCGATCTGCGTCAGAAGGTCGTCGATCTTCACCGAAGAATCCATCTTGGTGAGCTGCACCATCATCACTTCCAGTTTGAAACGGGGTTGCGGTGCATAACGGATGGATTGTTCTGTTTCGGACGCCGTTTTGACGATGCGGAGAATATCGTTCAGCGAAAAGGAGGCGGCATCCGCCGCATACCGTTTCCGGTGGAACTCCGATTCTTCGATAAGCGTCGTCGCACCGGTGGTCTTGACGATCAAAAAATTCCGGAAGTGTTCCGCCAGACCGGAAACGAACTCTTTCACGTCGAAACCGCTGTTGATCACCTCTTTCACCAAATCCAACGCGGCGGTCGTCTCTTTCGTCCGCAAAATATCGGACACGCGGAAAAAAAGCTCCTGATCGACGATGTTCAGCGCATCCCCCACCTGTTTGGCGTCGACGGTTGTTCCGCAGAAGGAGATCACCTGATCAAAAATGCTCTGCGCATCCCGCATCGACCCGTCCCCTTTTTTGGCAATAATCAGCAGCGCGTCGTCGTCGATGACAATTTTCTCTTCACCGGCGATGAAGCGCAGTCGTCCGACGATCTCGTCGACGCTGATCCTCCGGAAATCATACCGCTGACAGCGGGAAAGGATCGTGGCCGGAACCTTGTGCAGTTCCGTGGTGGCAAAGATGAACATCACGTGCGGCGGCGGTTCTTCGAGCGTTTTTAACAACGCGTTGAACGCCTCTTTCGTCAGCATGTGCACTTCGTCGATGATGTACACTTTTTTCTTTCCGCGGGTCGGGGCGTAGCGGACCGATTCGCGGAGATTCCGGATCTCTTCCACGCCGCGATTCGATGCACCGTCGATCTCGATCACATCCAGCGACCGGCCGTCGATAATCTCGCGGCAAATGTCGCAAACGTTGCACGGCTCGAAATTTTTCGGCGTCAGGCAGTTCACTGCGCGGGCAAGAATGCGCGCCGTCGTCGTTTTTCCGCAGCCGCGCGTTCCGCTGAAGATGAACGCGTGGGCCAGCCGGTTCTGCGACAGGGCATTCCGCAGCGTGTCGGACACATGCGATTGTCCGATCACATCGTCGAACACCATGGGGCGCCATTTTCTTGCCGTTACCTGATACGTCATAATTTTCCGGGAATATACAGCGTTTATTTTTTCGTTCTAAAAACGATCGGAAGCGCCTCTTCGATCTTCTCCACGGCGATGATTTTCAGTCCTTCTTTGATGCTGGTTTGGATCTCGGTGAGGTCCTTTTGATTTTCCTTCGGAATCAGGATGGTGGTGATGCCGGCCCGTTTTGCTGCCAGCAATTTTTCATTCAACCCGCCGATCGGAAGAACATCGCCCCGCAATGTGATTTCACCCGTCATCGCCACGTCCGCCCGGGCGGGTCGTCCGCTGATCGCGGAGATCATCGCCATGGTCATCGTGATACCGGCCGACGGTCCGTCCTTCGGAATTGCCCCTTCCGGCAAGTGAATATGGATTTCGTGTTTTTTGAAGAATTCCGGATTCAGCTTCAGTTTTTTGGCGTTCGAACGGATGTAACTCAACGCCGCTTGCGCCGACTCTTTCATGACGTCGCCCAACTGACCGGTGAGGGTCAGTTTTCCTCCGCCGTTCATCAACGTCACGTCGACATGAAGGATGTCTCCGCCGACGCTGGTCCACGCCAATCCGGTAACGGAACCGACCTGCGGTTTTTTATCCGCCGCTTTGTTCCGGAACTTCGGCACACCGAGAAATTCTTCGATTTTTGGTCCGTCGATCACCAGGCGAAGATGTTTGTTCTTCCCCTTTTTCTGTTTTGCCAGAACCGTCTCTTTTGCCGCTTTCCGGCTGACGGAAGCAATTTCGCGTTCAAGGTTCCGCACCCCGCTCTCTCTGGTATATTCCGTAATGATTTTTTCGATTGCCTCATCCCGGAACACGACATCCTCCTTTGGCAAACCGTGTTCTTCCAGCTGACGCGGTACGATATGCCGTTTGGCGATCTCCTTCTTTTCAAAGTCAAGATAACTGGAAAGTTCGATCACTTCCATGCGGTCCAGCAGCGGCAGCGGTATCTGATAGCGGACGTTCGCCGTGGTAATGAACATCACTTTGGAGAGATCGTAATCCACCTCCAGATAATGATCATTAAACGCGGTGTTCTGCTGCGGATCGAGCACTTCCAGCAGCGCGCTCGACGGATCGCCGCGGAAGTCCATGCTCATTTTGTCGATCTCGTCCATCAGGATCACCGGATTGACGACCGCAGCCCGTTTCATGGACTGGATGATTTTTCCCGGCATCGAACCGATATAGGTACGGCGGTGACCGCGGATCTCTGCTTCATCCCGCACGCCGCCGAGCGACATCCGCACAAACTTGCGGCCCAGCGCCCGGGCGATCGATTTCGCCAGCGACGTTTTTCCGACACCCGGCGGTCCGACGAGACACAGGATCTGCCCCTTCATCTCTTTCACCAGGTTGAGCACGGCGATGTGTTCCAGAATCCGCTCCTTCGGTTTTTCCAATCCGTAATGGTCTTCGTCGAGGATCTTTTTTACATGATCGATCGCGAGATCGTCCTTCGTTTTTTTCGTCCACGGCAGCCCGACGAGCCAATCGAGATAATTGCGGATGACGCCGAATTCCGGCGACATGGCCGGCGTTTTTTTCAACTTGTTGAACTCCTCGATCGCTTTGTCGTAGGCGTCCTTCGTCATCCCCGATTTTTCGATATCCTCCTTCAACTTCGCCAGCTCCGGCGTCCCTTCTTCGTCGCCGAGTTCGTCCTGCAGGATTTTGATCTGCTCCTGGATGAAATATTTTCTCTGCGTCTGTTGGATGTTCTCGTGCACTTTCGTGTCGATCTCCCGCTCGATCTTCAGGATGGAGATCTCCGAGTTGAGAATGCGGATCACTTCAAGATACTGGTCCTTCAACACGTTCAGCTTCAGGATCTTCTGTTTCACTTCCACCGTTTGCAGAATATTGGCGGCGATATAATAGAGCTTCCGCTGCATATCCTTAATGTTGTCGAACGCGGCGAGCGCTTCGGGAGGAATGTTCCTGTTCGCGCGGACATATTCGGTGAAAAGCGACGAGGCGTGGCGGATGATGGCATCCATTTCCGTGGATTTATCCGCCGGGGGGAAGAGCGTGGCGATATCCGCCATCAAAAATTTTTCGTTCGGAACAAATTGTTCGATCGTCCCCTGCACGGTGCCGTCCACCAGAATTTTCATCAAATTGTTCGGCAGTTTTAAGATCTGGACGATCTTCGCAACGGTCCCTTCGCGGTAAATATCCTCTTTACCCGGTTCCTCCACCGTGGGATCTTTCTGTGACACGAGGAAGATGAACTTGTTGTTCTCCAGTGCATGATTCGCCGCGCGGAGAGACGATTCGCGCCCCACGAGCACCGGAAATATCATATAGGGAAAAATCACCACATCCCGGAGCGGCAGCACCGGCAGGGTCTTCGGGATGGAATCGAGTGTTTCTATGGTCGTATCGGGTTTGAGAACGATGTCTTGGGCCATGGCACGATGTCTTCTTCACGCAGGATAAAAAAAGCGGAAGGATCTCCGCTTTGTGGTACTTTGGGTGAATGAAGATAGTGAGATTTTGAGGGGGATGCAAACCTCGCTTAATGCGGAAGTTTGTCCCGCACCGCGCTGTGCAGCCAGGCTCCGGCGACGCCGCCGGCCAGCGTAAAGAGCGCGGGATATTCTCCGGCACCGATTTGTGCAAAGATGGGACCGGGGCACGCACCGGTGATGGCCCAACCGATGCCAAAAAGGATACCGCCGATGACAAATCCTTTGTGAAATGGTTTTCCGGAATAGACGAGCGGTTCACCGCCGAGAGACTTCCACTGCAATCGTTTGATGATTGTCATGGAAACGGCGCCGACCGCCACCGCCGAACCGATAACAAGAAACATATGCCACTCATTAAACCGGAACATCTCCTGAATGCGGAACCAACTGATCACCTCCGATTTGGTGAGAACGATGCCGAAAAGAATACCGAAGAGGATATAGGGAATATTTTTCATCTTTTGTGCCTTTGAGTGTAAGGTGAAAATCACGGAAAAAGAAATGTATAGAGCAGGCCGCCGGCAAAAAACGACAGTGTCGCGTACAGACTCGACGTTTGCAGGATCGACAGTCCGAAAATGGAATGTCCGGATGTGCAGCCGTTGGCGTACCGCGTGCCGAATCCGACCAAAATTCCGCCAATAAAAAGTGTGGCATATCCGGTTCCGGTGTAATATTTCTCCGGCAGGAACGGAACCGGCGCAGCGGAGAGGAACTGCACTGCGATGAATCCGCCGATCGCGATGCCGACGACAAACGGGAGTTTCCATCCGTTCTCCGGAAAATCGAACCGGAAGATCGATTGCCGGTCCTTCGGCAGCAGCAACAGACAGATGTGTTCCAGGGCGGACGAAATTCCGAGCATCTTATTGCGGGCGATCAATACGGAGGGGACGAACAATCCGATGACCGGTCCGGCGATGTACCAATTCCACGATTCCAGCAGCCAGTGCATAACTTCTCCTTTTAATTAAAAATTAACCACAGATTCACAGATTGTTGCCAGGCACGCTGTACCGGTGCAGATTAACACCCGCCCTCCTCGGCAGTACGATCGTGCCTTTAAAACAGAAAAGTCTTTCGCAGGCGAAAGACTTTTCAAAAAAAGCATGGATCGATGAACGGTCTTTCAGGGTGCGTGAAGAACCGGTAGACAACAATGGCCGTTCATGATGATCGTCGATTTCATACCATGTAATATAGGATTTTGACGGTGAGGCGCAAGATTATTTTTTCATCAGGGTCTTCTGCGCTTTCCCTTTTTCTTCCTTCGTGAACGCCGAATACTCCAGCATCTGTTTGCCGAGATCGAGCGGATAATCCACGCCGACATCGGTAATATTCCCGTTCGCATCGGTTACCGGACGAAGTTTCGGCATCACAAAACCGGTATAGACCGCACGATCCAGTTTTTCCATACGCGTCAGCACTTCGTCCCGCAAGGCGGTGTCGATCTTAAATCCGTACGTATCGATGAGTGCCTTGGCCGCGGCCGCATCTCCTTCGGACTTGATCCGCTGCACTTCGGCAAGCAGTTTGCCGACACCGTCCCGCATTTTTTCATAACTGGTCACGCGGAAGTACGTTTTTCCGTTCCGCACGCCCCGTTCGATGCAATCCGCATTTTTCCAGAGCCAGTGAACGATCATCTGGCGGTTCTTCATATGATCCTCTTCGAGCTGATCCTGCCCTTTCGGGATCCGCTGCAGCTGGACCATGCCGGCGTTCCGCACTTCCTTGTCGTACATCGCTTTCACTACATCCATCGTGTTGGGAATGATGCCGATCTCCACCAGTTTGGGATCCCAGATATGATAGAGCGCCACCAAGTCGGCGCGGCCTTCCTCGAGCGTGGAATAATATCCCGGAATGGCGGACTGCGGATCTCCTTTCAGCGTCGGCGACACTTTGCCCGAAGCATGGCCGAGCACTTCGTGCAGTGCCGTGTGCATATTGTCCGCGATGGCGCCGAATTTTTTCGACCGTTCGATCTCCTCCTGGTCATAGGCGAATTCCTTCAGAATATCTTTGCCGCCGGTCTTGTCGTACGCATCGACGATATTGAACAACGTAACGGATTTGCTGCCGTACGTTTCACGAACATCCTGTTCGTTCGGCAGATTGATGCCGATGGCGCTGACCGGACCGGCATCGCCCGTTTCGACGACCACATTGATCACGGTGTATTTGAGGGGTTTGACGTCGGATTTTTTATATTTCGCATCCCACGGCATGCGGTCTTCGAAATATTGTGCGTTCGTTCCGACCTTTTGAAACAATTCGGTCAATTCGGGATTGGCAAAGTTGACGACCGCTTCAAACTGACCTTTGGCGCCCCGCGCATCGAGATACACTTCCACAAAACCATGGATCATGTCCACCTGCGACTCGGTCTCTTTCACCCAGCCGATGTTGTATTCCCGCCAATCCTGCAGATCGCCGGTGCGGTAATATTTGATCAGGTTGTCCAGATTTTTTGCCTGTTGGGCGTTGTGCGCATATTTTTTGGCTTTTTCCAGATACCCGATCGCCACTTCCAGGTCTTCGGCATACTCGCCGGCCGGAATGTTCCCGCCGAGATGTTTCGTCCCGGTCCGGAACACTTTTTCGGTCAGCACGCCGTTCTCTTTCACCACGCGGGAGTTGAGAGGATTTTTTTCGTTCCCGGCTTTCGCCCAGGCCTCCACTTCTTTGAACGTGGTGCCCACATACAGATTGTTCGCGCTGCCGGCGATCATATCGTCGCCGGGAGTTTTGTTCGTCTGCACCGGTTCATACGTGATGTCGAACATCGACCGGCGGAGACGTTCGAGCTTTTTTTCGAGCGACTCGCCGGCCGCAAGCGGAACAGCAGCCCCGTTTTTCAACGCTGTTTTGACGGCGGCGGAAAACTGTTCGAACGAACAGAGCGGGACGAATTTCCGAGAGGTGATGTTGTCGTACTGGGAGTTGTTGATCCAGAACAGTTTGGTATAAAGAACAATCTGGTCATGCACATTTTTGTCGATCCCGGACGGATGGGCGTAGACTGCCTCCAGCAATTCCCGGATCTCGAGTGCGTGACGATGTCGCTGGTCGATCGCGATGTCGCGCGCGGCGATCGCCGCCTGATACAGATAATAAGTGAAGGTTTTTTCCTTCAACGACAATTTTTCGAAACCGTCCGCATACAGTTGTACGACGCGGACCGGTCCGACATTTCCCATCTGCAGTTTTTCAATCGTGTATTTTCGTTCCATAAGATCCGGTTGTTGTGGTTTGTCCGAATGTTGGGCGATCACCATTGCGCTCAGTATCGCCGTGAGAAGTAACGTTTTCATCGTATCCTCGCTAAAATTTTTGTTAATGAAAGTAGGGAGAGAATCCCCGAAATGCAATTGAAGATTGTCGCGAACCGTATTCTCATTTTCGCCACACCGCCGGAGGAAATTCCCATCGCTACCAAACGGGCGATCCGATTCCCGAACGAATTCGGCGATCCGGCTCGGCATGTTTTTCGCTATGATCATACCGGACGACCAGGTCTTTTCCCATGATTCCTTCCCTCATCAAGATCCGCACCGGCAATCAAATGATCGCCGAAGGGGCGTTGTTTGCCGGCTGCCGGTTTTTCGCCGGATACCCCATTACTCCCGCTTCCGGAATTTATAAAACGATGATCGAACAACTTCCGCGGCGGAACGGCATCGCACTCTCCGCGCCGGATGAAATTTCAGCGCTCGCATATTGTGTCGGCGCCTCCGGCCGCGGCGTCAAAGCGATGACCGCCACATCCGGCCCCGGTTGGTCTCTGATGATCGAAACGGTCCAATACGCACTGATGACCGAACTTCCCGTCGTGATCGCCATGGTGCAGCGGTTGGGACCGAGCACCGGCGGAGCGACACAGAACGGGCAGGCAGATATTTTATTCGCGGAATATTGCACCTCCGGAGGGTACACCATTCCGATTCTCGCACCGAGTACGCCGGCGGAATGTTTCGAAACGGCAACGATCGCCTTTCAATGGGCCGAACAGCTCCGCACGCCGGTGGTGATCCTGACGGACAAAGAGGTGGGAATGATGGCGGAAGATGTTGATTATGAGCGGCTGCGGAGTGTGCCGCCGGTGGATCGTGCAGCCGTACCGCCGGATTTTCTTGGAGAGTACCGGACGTACGATTTTCACGACCGAAGCGATGTTCCGCTCTTTGCACCGGTCGGCGGACGATGGAAAGTGACAATGACCGGATCCGCTCACGACAAACGGGGATTACTACAAAAAAATTCTCCCGAAACGATCGACGTTCTGCTGCACCTTCAGGAGAAAATCGAATCCCGGAAGGAAACCCTCTCGATCGTCCGCATCGACGATGAACCCGGCGCGGAAGTACTAATCGTGAGTTTCGGAATTACCGCCCGTACGGCCGCCGCCGCCGCGGGAATCGCACGCCGACACGGAAAAAAAATCCGGGTCGCCAACGTTCTGTCGCTTTTTCCCGTTCCGGAAACGGCCTTGCGACGTGCGGCGGAGGGGGTTCGCCGTGTGGTGATCGCCGAAGAAAATATGAACGGACAATACCGCGGCGTGATCCGTCATCTCTTTGACGGAAAAGAAATTACCGGCGTCAACAGCGTCGGCCGTTTAATCACGCCGGAACAGATCGTGCACGCCCTCGGATAAGGAACCTATGCCGACACTTCCCGCAACAATTCGATACACCGCCGAACATGCGGTATACCCTTTTTGCAAAGGATGCGGCCATCATCATTACGTCCGCCATCTGGAGGCGGCACTGTCGAAGTTGGCGCTCGACCCGGCAAATGTCTGTCTCGTGAGCGACATCGGTTGCATCGGTATTTTGGATTCCTTGTTCGCGACGCCGCATACGTTTCACACCACGCACGGCCGATCGACGGCGTTTGCCGCCGGCATCGCCGTGACGGACGGAATCTTGCACGACGGCGCACTCTCGACGATCGTCGTCATCGGCGACGGCGGTGCGACAATCGGACTGCTCCATCTGGTCAATGCCGCGCTGATGAACGTGAATGTTACCGTGCTGTTGGCGAACAACTTTTTGTACGGCATGACCGGCGGTCAACATTCGCAATTTTCCCCACTCGATTTTGTGACGCCGACGACGCCGACCGGGAACATTGTTCCACCGATGGATATCTGTGCCATGTTGAAAAGCTGCGGCGCTTCCTTCGTCCGGCAGGTTTCGGCGACGGATGCCCATCTCTCCGACATCATCGCCGAAGCGATAGCATTTCCCGGATTCGCGATGGTGGAGATCCTGGAACTCTGCACCGAGTGGGCCGTGCCGTTGAATTCCCTTTCCGGCCGTTCGATCAACGAAAAAATCCGGCACCGCGAACCGGGCGAACCGGCGGTGCGGCGGGACTTCGCGACCGAGTACCGGGAAAAAATTCTCGGCCGCGGAAAAGAACCGACGGATGACACGATTGCCGTCGTTTTCCGGTCGACCATCAAGGGAACGCGCCGGATCGTACTCGCGGGAACAGCGGGGGAAAAAGTTCAGCTGGCGTCGTTCCTCTATATGCGTGCGGCGATCGGATGCGGACTGCACGTGACGCAGAAGAACGACAATCCGGTGACACAAGGTTCCGGATTTTCCTTGTCGGAACTCTGCGTAAGCAGCGACGAAATTTTGTACACCGGTATCGACATGCCGGACCTGGTGGTCATCACTTCGCCGGAGGGATGGAAGGAACTGCGCGCCAACGGTACGCTCGCCCGCTGCACCGAACGTTCCATCGTCATCGCCGATGAATCACTACCGGCAATAGAGTGCGGCGGCTCGGTGGTCCGGCTGCCGTTGCGGACCGTCTGCACCGGCAGCCGCGCCGCCGTAAGCGCGTTGACTGTTATCAATATCGTCACACAATGGGTATCGCCGGAAGCGTTGCGGGAGTCCATCGATCGAAAATTTTCCGCGGCCTCAGCACCGTATCACCGGGATGCCGAAACACTGCTGCCGATTCTGGCATCATTACTTCGTCGGGAGGAATAAATGACTTCACTGGAAGATTTCGCCTCGGTCACCGGGGTCTTGGAACGATTTATCGAACGGGAAAATGAAACGATCGCCTTATACGAACGCTCTTTGCATTCGCTGGGGGACACGACGGTGACGCCGGTGATCCGCCGGTTGATCGCGGAAAAAGATCAGCACCGTATTCTGCTGGAGCAGACACTCGATGAGGTGAATGAGCAATTCGTGTTGGACGAAGCGATCATTTAACGCCGGAACATCACCCGTGCCGTTCAGCGGGGAGCGGAGTCCGGGCCGAGAAGTTCGTGGATGAGATGAAGCAAACGGTCCGCCGTGAACGGCTTCGGAATGAAAGAGCTGACGCCGATCTCGTTCAGTTCGGTCAGCTTGGTGTTCGCTTCGAGTCCGCTGGTGGCGATGATCTTGATGGAGGGTTCGATCTTCAGCAGCGCCCGGGATGTGGCGATCCCGTCCATCACCGGCATCATAATGTCGGTGATCACCAGTTTGCAGGCGGAGCGGTACTGCGCGAAGAGGGCGATCGCTTCCGTCCCTTCGCTCGCCGTAATCACCGAATAGCCGAACGATTCGAGCGTCTCCCGGGTAATTTCGCGGATCGACAGCTCATCGTCCACCACCAGCACGAGTTCTCCCCGTCCGCGCGGAATTTCCGTCTTCACCAGCATGTCGCGGTCCATCCCCTCTTCCAGCGACGCCGGAAGGAAAAGTTTAAAAGTCGTTCCTCTGTTCATTTCGCTGGAAACCGTTAAAAACCCTCCGTGGGATTTGATGATGTTCCGGACAGTCGAGAGGCCCAGGCCGGTCCCCGATCCGGGTTCTTTCGTCGTGAAAAAAGGATCGAAGATCTTTTCCACGATGTCCGACGGAATTCCGGTACCGGTGTCCGTTACATGCAACAGCAGATAGTTTCCCTTCACCGCATCATTGTTGGATGCGATAAACTGGTCATCCACGCTGATGTTTTCCCCTTTGATCGTGATCGTCCCGCCGAGAGGCATCGCATCCCGTGCATTGACGATCAGGTTCATCAACACCTGATGCAATTGCGTCGGATCGCCGGTAATCGTCCACAGATCTCCCGGCAGGTCGGAGACCAACCGGACCGATTTCGGGAAAGTTTCGCGGACGAGATTTTCGATATCACGGACGAGATGTTTCGGTTTGAGCGGAATTTTATCTCCTTGCGTACCGCGAGAGAAGGTGAGCACTTGTTTGACGATCTCTCCGCCGCGCTGTGCCGACGATTTCAGGGTGGTCAAAATTGCCGACATCTGGGGGTCGCTGTTTTTCCGGGAGAGGATGTCGACC
The DNA here is from genome assembly GCA_964603685.1 of uncultured Chitinophagaceae bacterium. Taxonomy (GTDB): domain Bacteria; phylum Bacteroidota; class Ignavibacteria; order UBA10030; family UBA8401; genus UBA8401. Next base: position 125 of record CAZRWF010000043.1, on the reverse strand, counting down.
GCCATCATAATCGGTCCGAGCACATTGTTCAAATCGTGCGCAATGCCGCCGGCGAGCATGCCGATACTTTCCATCCGCTGTGCGCGAAGGAACTGTGTTTCCAGAAGTTTTTTTTCGGTGATGTC
>CAZRWF010000042.1:0-22418 GCA_964603685.1 uncultured Chitinophagaceae bacterium | reverse complement strand
GAATGATCCGGTCAAATTCACTTTCTCCCACGACGCCGTGGACACCGCAATAATATCGGACGAGATTAATTGATGTCCGTCATCCCGGTCATCCATTCCGATAATCCAACGCCCGTCGCGAGACCAGACGGGGGCATTGCACTTTCCGATGGAACGGTACGTTTTGGAATCAAACTCATACACAAAAGCGCCGCGGTCCATTTCCACGAACACGATTCGTGCTCCATCCGGGGACAATTTCGGCCAGATGTATCTCCCGCCATCCAACGGATCGAAAACGGTTTTTACACCGTCAACCAGAAGAACGATTTTGGTCTCTTCGATTCCCAGAACAGTTCTGCCGGAATTTTTCAAAGATTGTGTCGACCGGTAGTATGGTGTGGAGGTGCGAGACCGTTGCTCCCTGACGAAAACGGGAACAGGGATCGTATTTCCGCGGTCAAGGATATTCGATGTGCCGGATGACCGGTCAAACAGCACCGATTCCTGCACGCGGGTGCGGGGATCTCCGTCTATCGTCGTTCGGCGGTACGTCACGCGGGACCCGTCCGCAGAAAGTGAAAAATGGAAACCGGAATGCCGGTCCGCGGTGATCTGCTGTAACAGGGCGGTGGAGAAAGCAAACGCCCAAATGCCGTTATATTCCGCATTTGTCAGAAATATTTCCGCACCGGAAGGTGCGAAAACCGGATTGCTCCAGCGTTCGGTTCCGGGGATGCGGACTTTTTGTACGGACACAACGGAAAGTTGCGCCGGAACGGCGGTGACAACAAAGAGTAGAGCAAAAACCATCGATCTGATTTTCATGGATAACCCGCGTAGTGATTAATCGAAACGGAACAACAATCCCCTTCGCACCTATTTAATGAGCATCATTTTCCGTGTTTCTCGGAATGCGCCCGATCTCATCGTGTAATAATACACCCCGCTCGGAAGTTCTGAAGCGTCGAAGGTGACCGTTTGCGCACCCGCCGTAACAATGTCGTCGCGTAAAACGGCAATTTCCCTTCCGAGAAGATCATGAACCCGAAGGGAGATGTGTCCGGCGACAGGGACGAAGAAACGGATCTCCGTGGACGGATTGAAGGGATTCGGATAATTTTGTTCGAGAGAGTAATTGTTGATGGTCCACTGTTCAGAGGATCGGTTTCCCGTCACCACGGCGTTCAACTGGAATTCATCAAAATACAACTTGCCCGGATCGGTGAATCCCGAATCCTGACGGATGACGATCGATTTCAGGATTTTGTTCGCACCTGTAATCGTCGCGATCGGAACGTGCACAAATTTCCATCCGCGCCAGTAGATCTTTCCGACGTTCCAGATTTGATCGTTCGGTGCAAACCGGAATTCCACGGAGGAATTGCTCATGTCGCCGTTAATCCACACGCCAATGGACGTATAAAAATCGACCGGCGGAAATCCGGTCGCCTTCACTTCGATGATGCCGCCCGATCCGGATGAAAATGCGTACGACAGCAACGCCGAGCCGGCTCCCGCTTTTACTTTCTCCGTGACGAATGACCATGATGTTTTTGCGGAATCCACTTTTGCCGTCAACACAGATTGGTACGGTTGAAGCCATCCTTTGGTGTTCGCATCAAGATTGTCCAGCACGGTACCGGCGGTGACGCTCTCCGGCGAGACGGTGAACTTTCGGATGACATCGGTGCTGGAAACATTGGAGAACGGATCTTTCACGCCGGCGAGCAGTTTGATCGTATACGTTTTTCCCGGCTTCAGATTCAACGGAGTAAACGAAATCACGCCGCGATCCATCACCGTTTCATTTTTTGCTCCGGCGATGGAGACGGTCGCTTCGTTCTCGTCGACAAATTTCATTGTGGTGGATAAGGAGGATGTCAGCACCGGTTCATTCATATACAATACAACATCGGTATGGCCCGAGACGTTCGTTTCGTTTTCCGCCGGATATGATTTCATGACGATCGGGCCCACCGTGTCCACACTCATCGTTGTAAAAGAGGTGACAAACGGCACTGTGCCTAAATTTCTGGATTTAGCGACATTTTTAGCGCTCGTATCGATGGTGACGGTGAACGCCGTACTCCACGGCAGAAAGGATGTCGGATCGAACGTCAACTTTTTATTGTCCGCACTCCAGATTTTCGTTCCGACAACGGTTGGTTGGATGGAAAATGCGGCATTCGTCGAAGTAACATCCATCGGCGTGTTAAAATCGATCACGATATCTTTATAGGTCGGGAACGCCGACGTATTCGAGGAGGCCAACGCATTGGTGATCACCGGACGAACCGTATCGGCGGCCGACACCAGCGACATAAAATTTGTCCAAGTCCAAAACGGGCCCGGATCGGTATGCGTGTTGCAGGTCGGATCGAATCCTTGTCCGGTCGATGTCACCCAACTGCGCCAGACGGAATTTTGGTGTTCACCGTGGGCGATCACGTGATTCCTGTCTTTCGGGATATTGTATTTGTCGCACAGATATTTCACCAATTTGGAGGAGGCGTCGTAACATTCGGGCGTATACCAACCGTTGACGGCGGCATAACCTTCGTGTTCGATGCCGATCATGTACGAATTCCAGCAGCCGACATGATGTGCGCGGTACCGCTCCTCCACCATTTGTGTGATTTCACCGACCGGTGCGTCCGGAGTATTGTTCGGCGCTTTGGTGGTCGCATTGACGCCGTTCGGGTGTGAGTTGAGGATGTAGTGTGCACTCGTCAGATAAGTGTTGTTCGGATTTTGGAACCAGGAAATACAGCCGAGATAACTCCCCTCCACGTCGTGAATGACGACGAACTTTTGCTGGATCAACGTTGTGGACCAGTGGCCGTTCCGGGCAGGATTCCATTTCGCCAACGGATAATCCGGTTGATTGGCCGCATTATCGACACCATCCGCTTTTTTTCTTCGCTCCGCCTTTGCTTCATATTCCCGCACATATGTACGGATTTCCTCCATACGGATCGGCCGCTGCGGAATCAATATTCGGTCCCGTGCATAACCGGTCGACAGAATCGAATAGATCTCCAATCCGCGACGATGCGCAAGCTCTTCCTGCGGTATTCCGGAAAACTTTGCGATTGCATTTTGCCAATGTTCCAATGAATTTTCGTCGAATCCTTCCGGCGCCGGCTGTTCTTCATAATATTTCCGCAGCAATGCGGCGGCACCGCGGATATTCTGCAGCGGGCTTTGTTTCAGTTCGCTCGGATCTTTCCGGATGAGCGACGCCGCTTCGCGCAGAGAATATCCGAAATACGGATTATCCCACAATCCCATCACGCCGTACACTCTCGGCATTCCGTTGCAGCTGGACGCGGTATCACCGTCCGCCCACACCATGTGCGTCCACCGTGTTTCGGAGAAGGAGAGCCCCCGAAGGATATCCGCCGGCACACGGAACTCCTCCGCTGCCTGTTCGAAAAATTTATCGTACAATTCCCTGTCATCTTCGTGCAATGCTCCGGCGGCAACCTGCAGCGCGTATATCGGCGCGATGCCGAACACCAGTAGTCCGATGGTCAGAATTGTTTTCATGACGTTCCTTATCGTTTTTGTTCCGCGGCGATCTTCGCACGGTTTTGATCCACGATTCCGCCCCGCTGCGTGAGTGCGAAGACCACCACATTCAATCCGAATTGCAGCTGCCGTGTATTGTCGAACGGTCCATTCAACGACGCCGGCAGGATCTTCCAGTATCCCCATGCAAAATTGTAGCCGCGATTGGAGATCAACACCGCCATCCGTCCGTTCAGAAAGATCGCTTCGACGAACGGGTAAATCTCTTTTACTTCACGGACATTCCGGTCGTACCGGACCATGTCGTCGCCGGAGGGTGGGCCGTTGAAAGATTCCCAAACATTGAAGAGCGCATGCGTTTTCGGCACTTTCTCAAACACAGCGTCATATCCCAGCGCATCGCGCAGCATTTGACGTGCGGTAATGTTGAAGGCACCCGGTTGATACGCATTGCCGTCGTCGATAAAGAGAAATCCGCCGGAGCGAAGGTATTTGCCGATATTCAGCGCTTCCTCTTTGGTGTAACGGACACCGGACTGAAAACCCATCATGTACAAAAAGGGAACGGTATTAAGTTCCTTCGAATCCAGGCGAATCGTACCCATGATTGATACACGCAAGCTGGTGCTGTCATTTGCATATTGCGCGAGATTCGGCAGCGCTTGCGGAACACAATTCCACGACGGCTGTCCGTCCACCACGTCCCAACCGGCGGCGGGAGACCGTTCGAGTTTGGTCGAGTTGTATTGCAGCTGATAAATATTCAGGAAACCGCGGATATCCTTTTTATTCTTCGGATTGACTTCGATAAAACCGTCGAACCGATCTTCGAAATTTTCCGATGAGATCAAATTATCGCGCATCGCCGACAAGCCGCTTCCGCCGCTGCTGCGTGTATTTTCCACATCGCCGGCAAATTGCGGACCCCAATCTTTTCCGTCACCCGGTCCGGCCCCCCATCCGCCGGCGCCGCCGACACCGAAACTTCTGCCGTAACTCGTTGCACCCCCGGGAACACCCCAGCCCATATCCGCTGCTCCGGTCGATGCCGTCAACGCACCGAAAAAGACCGATCCCTCTCCCGCCCGGCCGGAGGATGGGGCATTCGACACTGGTGCGTTGGTCACCGGCGCAGTGGAGACCGGAGCTTCCGCTCTGCTGAACACGATCTGCCGTGCCGCCGTTTGCGGCGTATAATCCACATCCTTCGCGAGGTCAAACGATTTCACGAACCGCGGCGGCTGCGCTTCGAATTTCACCGGCGGTTTGATCATCTCGTACGTTTGAATGGAAACGGCAACGGTCCGTTCTTCGTCGTCATCTTTCATCACATACACCACCGTGCCGATTGCCAGATGCAGCAGCGCCGAGACGGTAATCCCGGAGATGCTGTATTTCGCAATTGACTGTAATTTTTGCGCCAACGTCATTGATTCTTTTCCGATTCCAACCATCGTTTATGCTGTTCGGCAAAAAAGACGATCATTTGCGCGTCGGATTTCTCCGAATATTTTTGAATGATGGCAGTGAACAATTCCAACGCCTTTTTCTTGTCGCCGAGTTGTTCATATGCCGAGGCAATATTCGCTTCGCTGGCGTAACGGACATCAGCATCAGGATATTTTTTGATCACCTCCTGCAGCAGCGCGATGGCACGGACAAAATCCTGATTGTCAAAATAAACCATCGCCCGGGCATATTCCTGATAGGAATTGATCTGGTTCAACTCGTGCACCAGGCCTTTGGCTTCTTCAAAACGGGAATAGTTCGGATATTTGTCCAACACCATTTGATATGCGTTTTTTGCCTTTTCGTAATCCTTGGCATTATAATGGAAATCACCGATGCTGAAGTATGCATCGGGCGCTTTATCGCTGTTCGGGAATTGTTTCACAAACCGGCCGAGCTCTTCCACCATCCTCAGCGTATCCCCCATCCGGTAAAAACACCAGGAGCGGTTGTACGCGGCAGTGACGGCAAATTCCGATTGGGGATATTCTTTGCTTGTGCGGCCGTATTCTTGCGCTGCAAGATCAAATCGCTCCGTATTATAGTATGTTTCGGCGATATCGTATTGCACCTTCGGAATCCGATCGTTTGCCGGATATGTTTGGATATATTTCCGTTTTAGCGCGATCCCTTCATCCGCCCTGCCGACGGCAATCAAACAATCGGCGCGGTTGTACAGCGCATTCTCCACGTTCGGGTCGTCCGGATAGGTCGTGAGGAAAATGTCATACAATTGTTCCGCATACAGATATCCTCCGCCGTCAAAAAAAAGAGTTACCGTTTGCCAGAGAATCTCTTTGATGTAAGGATGTTTCGGCAATGAGTCGGCTGCTTCACGCATCACGCGGACGACATTGTCCATCGCATTCAGGTTCCCGTGCGCGTTCGCGAGCGCCGCATATGCCTTGGCACGCGAATTTTCATCCGCACTGTCCGCCCGGACCACCAGCGTACCATATTCGACCACTTTCGCATATTCGTTTAATTGCACGTACAATTCCGTCAACGCGGAAAGATATTTCGCCTTCACGGCGGCCGACGTAACTGATGCGAGCAGCGATACGATCAGATCCACCGCCTCCTTCCGTTTTCCCAGTCCGATATACGACAATGCAAGTTTTTCATTCGCCGTAGGGACCGTTCCGCCGAAGTTTTCCCGGAATGCAGGTTGGGCAAGAACAAACGACAGGTCGCTCACCGCTTCCGAAAACCGTTTGGTCTGTTGATACAGAGCGCCGCGGGCATAACGGGCTTGCAGCCGGGCGTTTTCCACCACCGATGAGTCATTCAGAACGATCGACATCTGTTCCACGGCGGGGTCGAACTTACCGGTCGCGGCAAGCAATTCGCCGTACGTCAAATGGGCATACGGTTTAAATTGCGATGTATCGGGCAGGCGGGCGATGATACCGGAGATGTACTGTTCCCCTTCGCTATGTTTGTTCATTCCGGCATACAATTTGGTGATCCGTCCAAACGCAAACGGATAAAACGGCGAGGTCGGATCGACCGTCTGCAATTCTTTGAGCGCTTCATCGGTCTCGTTCAAATGTACGTGCGACATTCCGTGGTAATATTGAACTTCGCTCCGATGGTCCGTCTCCGTAATGCTCTCGGCGAGTTGTTCGTATGCACGGACCGATTCCGTGTAGCGTTTTTCGTCGTAATAACTCTTGGCAAATTGCATCCGCGCGTGGATCACTTCCTCCGACTGCGGGTAATAATCGATTACGTCGCGGAACGCATCGCGAGCTTCATTGTACCGCTGCAGACTCAGGAGCGCATTCCCTTTCAGGATTGCCGCTTTCGGTGAAAACTCGCTGGCCGGATGGTAGGTCAGGAACGAATCGGCCGACGCGGCAACGGATCGGTGATTCTTGGCTGCGTTAAAATTCAGGACGGCGAAAAACCGTGCATTTTCAAGGCTGAACTCCGCTTCTTCGGCATATTCTTCATATGCTTTCACATAAAAGAGATAGGCATCAGCCGATTTGTCGAACTCTTTATTATCCTGATACGTCCGCGCAATCTTATACTGCATGCGCGCTTGAAATACTTTGTTCTGGAAATTTTCGTCGATGGCACGGCGAAAGATCGCGATCGACGGTTCCAGTCCGTTCACTTTCATGATCAATTCGGCCCAGCGGATGTACGAAATTTCGATCAGCGACGGAAGCAGCGAATACGTCCGGATGATGTATTGATACCGCGCGACGGCGGAATCGACATTCTCCATCCGTTCATATGCTTCGGCGATCTTAAATTCCGCTTTCGACACCAGCTCCAAGTTGGAATTGTCCTCTTCCCTGTTCGACGCGGCGTCGAAAATCCGGCGTTCGCGGTTTACGCGCAGTTCCATGTTCTGGAAATCGGTTTTCGAAAACGATTCCGGTTTGTACTCGACTTCCAGTTGCGAAAAAGATGCGACGGCGAGTTTCCATTCCTTCGCATCAAGAGCGTTTTGACCGATCTGGTACATGGCGCGGACGCGATAGGAACTTTGCCGGTATTTTTCCACCAACGACCGGAAGATAAGGGACGAACTGTCGTATTGTTCTTTCAGTCGAAACGCCCAGCCGATGTCGTACATCGCCTGTTCCACCTTTTCGTCGAACGGATGCTGTGCGATCAGTTCGCGGGCAGCGGTGATGGCGCTGTCGTACTCTTTCTTTTGCAGGAAAAGATCGTAAATCTGATACCGCGACAACACCAGCAATTTCGGCGAATCGTTCCGAGTGAGCACCAGCCGAAACGTGGCGATAGCGGAATCCAAACCGCCGAGCGTCCGGTAGGAATTCGCTTTTTGATACAACGATGCCGTCCGAACGCCGACGTTTAATTCTCCGTTCAGCAGGCTCACGCGCACACTGTCCGCCGTCAACAGATCGCTTTCCGTGGAGAGCACCTTATCGTACTGTTCGATCGCCTTCGTATAGTTTCGGGCGGCAAAATAGTTCTGCCCCGATACAAACGAATCGCGCAATTCCTGCGGCGTCGGAACGAAATACGCCACGGTGCCGACGGCGGCAAGTATGGCTATGATGAGCTGAAAGGACATCCGTTTTTCCTAAAAACAAAAGTAGTCAGTAGTCATTCATCATCCGCGACTACTGACTACTCTATGACTGATTACTTCCGATTATTTCATCAACAACATTTTTTTCGTCTGCGAGAACTGTCCGGCGCGCAAATGATAGATATACATGCCCGTCGCAACTTGTTTCCCGTAGTTATTTTTCCCGTCCCATTGCACGGAATACATGCCGGCATTGTATTGTTCATTCACCAGCGTCCGCACTTCGCGGCCGAGTACGTCGTAAATCTTCAATTGAACGTTTTCCGAAGCCGGCAAACCGAACTGGATCTTCGTGCTCGGATTGAACGGATTCGGATAATTCTGGCTCAGCGTATAATCGTTCGGAATGTTCGGAAGCACTTCATACCCCACGCCGGTAACGATATTCGCTTCGAACAGGATGATCGCATCCGCGCGGAGCACGAACGTATCGACCTTTGCGCGATTCACGAGCGAATCTTTATAATACGCGTTGACCAAGGCCGTATCGTTTTCCAAACGGATATATCCGTTAATCGCCGCTCCGCCGTGCGCATCGCGGTTGTTGGAACGGAGGAACACGTGGTTACCGAGGAACACGAGGTCGCCGCGGTTGTTTTGGTTAATAATCGAATCCACCTGCGCTCCGCCGCCGCCCGGGAAGATCGAATATTTTGCCCGCGGTGAGGAGTTCGTGGAACCGATCGTCATCTTCGCATACACAGCAAAGGTGTCTAATTCCGGTCCGCGTCCCGGCAATGTCGGGATGGCGGGGAAATATTCCACATACGCTGCTTTGTTCGGCGTTGCCGGATCACCTTCCAGATGATAGATAAAACCAACCAAACGGGATCCGCCGCTGGCAGCGGTACTCGCGATGGTTTGCCATTTGCCCATCTGTGCGAAGTTGGGATATTGCACCGGTGTCGCCGGATAGAGGAACGACGACGAGACAGCGGTTTCTTCCAGCGTCAACGACGTTCCGATACCGTTACCGGTCAACGTAACGATAAACGGATTTTGCGTCGTATCATTGGTGTAGATCCGCATCGTGGTGTTCAGATTGTTCGCAATCGTGTCGGGATTAAACAGCACGGAAAATTTTAACGTTCCGTTAATCGCCGGCAGCAAGGTCGGGAGTGTCGGAAGTCCGGACAGTGAATAATACCGCGGATTGGCAATCACCACCGAATCGATGCGTAAAGCAGTTTCACCATTGCTGGAGATATCGATGTCCTTTTTATAGTTGTTGTCGATCAACCGTTGGTTTTGATAGATCGACACGTTGCTGAATCCGATCGCCGGTGTGGAGGCCATAGAAGGACCGGTCGGCACTTTACGGATGCGCAGCAAGTCGAGACGGAGGAATCCACCCGCCGCACTTTGATCATCCGGCGTGGTATAGGTAAAGATTACTTTGGTAGCCCCGCCCTGATTCAACAGATGCGATTTGTCGCCGATCACGCGGAACGAGGTGAGCGGCGGCGGTGTCGCAGCGGCTTGGAAGTTGATCGTTGTTTTGATCGTATCGGTGGAGAACGGCGTAATGATCCGTACTTTCGCATTGGACGATCCGTTGGTCGAACCGCCGAGGATACCCCACTCTACATAATAGTATCCGGTGGAACCGGGTGAACCGTTAACGCTATCCGGCATGTTGAATCGATATTCCACGGCCGAAGCAGCGTCCAGGTTCGTGTTGACGATACTGCCGAGGTTGCCGCCGGCAATCGGATACGGGAAGGATGCCGCGGTGCTGTTCAACCAGGTGCCGGTTTTGATCACTTCCGGACGGCGGGAGTCGCCGACTTGATCGAATGGTGCATTGTAATGCGGTTCCGTGGCAACGTGGGCGTTCAGAATAAAGTTATAGTTGATGCCGTTGCCGAAGAGCGGGATCCGCGCCTGATTTTCCAGCGAGTCGTTGCTATTAATCACCAAGGTATCAATTGTTGTCTCTTCCTGGAACGGACGATAGCCGACTTGGATGAACTTTTTCTGTCCCGGCGGAACAACCAGCGGGAAGACGGCATTATTCGGAAGCCGAACCGCCCAGCGGTTGGGTTGAACGATTGCCGCAACGCTGGAAATGACCAGGTCCGTTTTCCCGAGATTGAATACCGGAATGTCACGATAGGTCGTCGTACCCAGCGGCGCATCGAGCCACAGTTCCGGCAAGCGGGTCGTATCAAAACCGTCGCGCGAACGTTTGCCGACTTCGAGATCGGCACCGGTCGCCGTGCTGCGGAGCATACGAATAGCATCCGCACGCATGATCGCCGCACCGGAGAAGGTATCGGCACCCATCGTTACGAACACATTGCCCGGAGTAAAATTGTTGATCATCAGCGGCACCCACGCGCCTTGCGTCACGCCGAGCAGATGGTTCCACGCGGAGCTGCGCATATCGTGACGGATCGAATCCGAAACGGTCGATTCGAATTCTTTCCTCATCGTGAAGAAAATATTCGATGCATTGTTCGCCGACTGCAAAACGTAGTCATAGATCAGGTACGTTCCCCCTTTGTCCGCAGGAACGTTCATGGTCCATGTGGCCGTTGCACCGACGACGTTCGCACCGCCGAGACGTGATTTCTGACGGTGTCCGCCTCCCCAGGAGAGCGTCGACGCCGAAGTATACCACCCCCGTACTTCGTTGTATTCCGTCGACAGCGTCGTCGAACTGTCCGCATCCGATGTGGAGGAAGGACTGTTCGGGAAGTTATCAACGGTGAAATAGTTTGCCGGGTCCAGCTTTTGCTGACTGAACGCTCCGCACACCACGATCAAACTCAACACCGCCAGTGTGTATATGTGTCTCATGGTATTTCTCCTTATATAGGTGGATGATTTATTTCTTACGAACAACTACTCGAACGATGTCACTCGGTTTACCGGTGTACTGCACATTATCGATCACGTTTCCGACCGGAATCACCCGGTACAAAATCACCACCGAGTCCCTGCCGGCCGGCTGCACGGCAACGGTCGAATCGGCGTGCCGCGGAAAGTCAGTAAATTTTTGGAGCTGAAATTTAGTAAAGATCGTATCCGTACCGACCACGCGGTACACTTCCCAGTTTTTGATGTTCGGATTCACGGGATATCGGATGGTATCGTATCCCCAATTCAATCGAATGATAAATTTGGAAGGTGTGGCACGGCTGGAGTCAATCATCGCCGCAAAATTGACCACATCCGGCACCCGGCCGTCGTGCGTATTGGGCACCAATGCCCGGTCGCCGTCACATCCGATGAGGAGAAAAATCAATGCCGCCGCTCCGGCCCATATATGTCGTATCGTGGAATTCATTGGAGGGGAATGGAAAACCGAATTCGTTGCTGGGGATCCGCAACACTGCCCGCCAACAGCACCGACGTATTTTCCAATTGTATTCCGGAAAAGACCGCACTTCCCTCGTCTTCCGTATTCAATATAACATCGGCAATATTCACAGTCCAGACGATGGCGGTGATCACGGCAAAGGTATTGCGGATCCGTTTATAATTGTTCAGTTTTTCGTGCGTTTCCTGCATTAATCCGTACAGAACGGAAGAACTTTCCCATGTCGTGGAACTTTTATATTGGAATTCGAGCGCATCCATCCGTTCGTTGCTGGCAACAAAATTATTGTGGGAAATCAACGTCGTCAATGCACTGCCGAATGCGACAAACGTAAATCCGAATCCTTTATACGGACTGCCGAGCATCGTCTGTCCGGATCCGGGCATCACCGTCGAATAGATTGTCGCCGTCATCCGGCGCTCGGTGAACAACACCGGCGGTGCGGCCGTCTCCGGCGCAATGTCCGATGTATCAAGAGCGATTGCGAATCGAGCGGCCGCAACGGCAGGACCTTTCGCCGAAAGTTGCGGTGCGAAACATCCGATACAACATATCACTACCAGGAGTGTTTTCATTTTTTCTGAATTTGCGTCGTATAGTAGAACAGGTTGCTCAACAATTCCCGCTGGCGCGAATAATCTTTTCCGACCCGGTATTCCGCGGGGAAAAATTCACCCCACGCGATCGAATATCCGCGGTTGGAGAGGATGCCGACCAATTTGTTCTCCAGATAAACTCCGGTGAGGAAGTCGTTCGTCTTTTCTTTCGATTCCAACTCGCTCTTTTCCTGTGCGGCGAACAAATCGATATCCACCGGCGGAAGGGCGTTGAATTTTTTCCAGACGCGGTAAATGATGTGATCGGACGGGATCCGCGATATGCTCAGTTTCCCGTTCATCAATCCGCTCACATTGTTCAAAAAATTATTGATGTTGCTCCAGTTGGTATTGTTTTGATTCGTTGTGAACAGGTCGGCGATGAAAAATCCGCCCCGCGATAAAAATTCCGCCACCACCGGTTCCTGCTCCTGCAGAAACGACATGTTCTCTTCGGAACCAAGAATCATCAACAGGTTTGCATTTTTCAGTTCCGCCGACGACAGATCCGTTTTTACGAACGTCGCGGAAAATGCGGTTTGGTCCGCAAGATACGATTCCAGCGGTTTCATCAACTGTTCGACGCCGCTGACATTACCCGTTTTTAATGCGATCCTCAACGTGCCGGTCGGTTTTTCCTCTTCCGCCAACGGCTGGACGCCCCGCCGCTGAACCGTATCTTTCGTGCCGCCGTTCGTCAATTCCAACGCCACACGGTCGAAGTAGAAGTTCAGGGTCGTAAATTCGGACGGTTGATTGTTTTCGTCATAGCCGAGAATAAAATCCTTCAACGTCAGTTTCACTTTCCCCGCATCATCCGTCAACGGATCGAACACAATCAATCCGTCGCGGACGTCGTTACGAAAGACCGGTTTCCCGAGATAATGCACCGTCCGCCGTATGATCCCCATGCGGCTTTCGAAGACGTCATCATCCACTCCGGAAGTTCCTTTCCTCTTCTTGTAGTACGCTTCCAGACTTTGATTCCTGCTGCTCTTTTCTTCGCGGCCGAAAGCGGCGTATTTGTCTCCCCGCTCCGACTCCAAAAATGCGTTCTCCGGATCGAAATTGATCTTCGATGCCGTATAATTATAGATCGTCACCTTAAAGACCGAAAACCGGTTCGGCACATATCCCAATTCCGGGTCGACCCAATCGCCGTATGTGAAGGGATTCGTTGAGTTATATCCGTTCACCGACTGTTCCGGAAATTCGAACGTATTCAATTGATAGTCGGACATGAACTTGATCTCGACCTTAAAATCCTTCCGGTCGAAGCTGACCGTCTTCCCGTCCGGGCTGATAACATACTGCGCCGGATCGAGATATTTTTTCGTGAGCGTCGCATCGGGCACAAGCACATATTCGATTCTCTGCGGCGGAAACACGACGTATTGATAGACCGAATCGCATCCCGCGATCACCAGTCCCACCGTTATGAGTATCCATCCCTTCACCGTCAATATCCCGCAAAGATCGAAAAATAGATCAACGAACTTTTGATGATCGGATTGAATGTGGTCGTCTCCAGCCGGTTGATGAAATGTTTGGTCGTCAGGTTCAACCCGAAGTCGATCACAATGTTGTATCCGCTGTATTGGCTCTTGTTTGTGATGGAAAACGCCGTGGTATGGGCATTATAATCATTGATGTCGGAACGTAAGTCACGTTCTTTATAGAGCAACCCGTCCGTCAAACCGAACAGCGTCGTTCCTTGCACGCCGAAATGGAGCTCGGTATTGTCCGTCAATCGATAATCCATCCGGAAAATCGGAATTATCGTTTGGACATTCCGGTTGATCGTTGTTCCCGAGGTTCCGTCGTCGAACGTGTTCGTCGTGACCACTTTCAGGGTGCGGATTTTGAACTGCGGACGAAGCAACAGGCGGTTTCCCAGAACACCGTAGACATAATCGATTTTGTTCACCAGGCCGGTGGACGAGCGGAGTCCCTGGAATTGTTCATTTACCAGCAGTCCGAGGCGAAGTTCTTCGAGCGTCGGCGATCCGACCTGAAATTGTTTGTTCGATTCGTACCGAACATTGTTTTCGATGTTCAGATTTGTGATTTGTTGATACCGGGTGCCGATATACAGCGTGTGCACCAAACTGTTCCGGTACAACAACGGATCGGAGATATACAGCGGCGTCGGGTCGTTCTCCAGATTGATAACAAATTGATAGCCGCTGTTGACGATGTTGTCGCGGACCCGTTTCAGCGTATAATAAAAATCGATGGAACCGAACCGGGGCGCAACAATCGCGTACGTCCCTTTCAGATAATTGGCGACATTTTCACCGCCGCGCGCGATTGCTTCCTGCCCGATCGTCCCGACGCCAATGGAAAGATTTTTCGCGGCATCAAGATAGGAGAAATAGTGATATCCTTTGATATCCGGTTCGTACGGATAATCGGGATATATGTCATTCTCCTGCACATCAATCACGCCGTTGTTGTTCCAATCGTCACCGGCTTCAAATTCCGGCGGATCGCTGTAATACGTCATGAAATTTTCGGCGTAATCGGGCGTGCCGTTGGAGTTGCGGTCGTCATCCGGAATACCGTCACGGTCACGGTCTTTTCCCGGAAAAATTCCCGTGTCCGGTTTGCGGATGATGTCGTTGAATCCGCTCAACTCATTGATGTTCTGCCGGTAGCCGAGATTATATTCATGCACATCCCGCGGGTCCGGATTAAATACGTCCGTGTTCCGGAAGAAGACGCCGGAAGCCTGCGCATTATAGAAATAAAACCCATCCTCCCACCGGTCGTTGTCATCGTTATCGTCCACCGTGGAATAGAATGCGCCGCCGGGAAGCAGATTCTCCGGTCCCAGCGTTTGGTTCGTGGAACTGTACGACAAACTGGCATCCGGCGGAGTGTAGGTGATGGTTCCGCTCGGCGACAGCGTGCTGAAATAGCTGTTCTCCAGCGTATACAGATTGAGATTCGTTGTATAATTCGGATCGATCCGGTAAATCTCGCCGCCAAGCGTTAATCGGCCGATTGTTTTGGTACCGCGTAAATAGAAGGCCAGTCCGTTCTGTTCCAAATGCGGCGCGACGAGCAGCGGATATTTTTTAAACGTTGTGCTCGTGTTGATCTCCCCTTCGATGTCGAATCCGTTCCAGTTGAACTTCATGTTCATGCCGTAGACCGACATGCCCGAATTTAAACCGTAGGAATAGGTGACCCACTTTTTGTTCGAACCGTCCTGAATATTTCCCTGTGCCCGTTCGGCGGGAAAAAACGGCGTGGGATAACCGATCATGAGACTGTCATAATGATTCGTCGTGATGGTTTCGTTGCCGTATTTGTCCGCCCGCAGCACCCAATCGTGCGCCGCATCCATATAATAGTCGTTGGACAGGAGGATGGAAAATTTGGCATCGGAGACGCCGAACGGCATCACGAATGCAAAGGTGATGTTCCGCTTGCCGCGAAGTTCGATGGGAAATTGCGGCACGGGATTATTGCCGAACTGCTGGGCATATTGGGAGTAGGTCGTTTTGATGTTCGATTCGTTCCCGCCGAACGTAAAAATCGAGGGGACAAATTCGAAGTTCGCCGAGATGGCCGAATTCGATCCGTCGTAGAAAGTCCAAAACTGGATCGGATTGTTCAGATTGGTTCTGTTGCGGTCCGGTGACCGGCCGTTGATGTTTTGGATCTCCCGTTGGACGCCGTTAATGATTACCTTCGGCATGCCGTACACGATCGGGCCGGAGAGGTCGTTCGGCGAATCATCTTTGATGCGGATAAAAATCACGCGCGGAACCGCATTCGCCACATCCCCCTTGGTGGAACTTTCGCTGCTGTTCAGGCGTGCGTTCAGCTGATGCTGGTTGACGTACGTGGCGCCGACTGTGAGCACGTCGCCGATGTCAGTCTCGAAATGTCCGCCAAGCAGATAGGTCGTCCAATTTCTTCTCCGGGTGACGGCATTCGGAAGACTGACGGCGTCGAAACTGATGCGGATGGGATCGGAGATACGGGACGCCAGCAGCGTGCCACGGTATTTGTTCGTGGCACCGTCCCACCGGATGCCGTTGAACCGGGCTTTGTCGAGCGTCAGCGAGGTAAACTTCGTTCGGATCGCTTCGCCGAGCATGATCCGCGAGGTAAAACCGCCGTACGAATCGTTGCCGATGAGAAGGTTGTTAAACCAAAGATTGTAATATTTTGTCTTGACGGCATCGCTCGAGCCGGCCAGTGGATCCTGCGATTCGCCGAGATCGTACACGGACAATCCGTCCACCAAAAAGTTTCCGAAGTTGTCGTAGATCTTTCGTTTGTTGAATTGGATCGCGTAGTTTTCGTAATTCCGGCCGGAATAATTCAGATACCCCTGATCGTTTTTGATCTGGTCCTTGTTGATGAACTGCGCAAAGTTCATCGACGTGCCGGCCAGCAGCAGCATCACAACAGACAATGTTATGGTTCGCGGGTTAAAACGCATACGCAATGGCAATGGATGAAATTCCTCCGACGTTCCGGAGGAATGCCTGGTAGGAGTAGGCGTAATCGACCCGGACATTGTTGACGACGAGTCCGAATCCTCCGTTATATTCTCCCTGCGAATCGGCCGCCGTTACCCGGCCGCCGCCGACCCGGACGATAAATTCCGCATCGACGCCGTAAGCGGAGGTTTTCATCGCCGATTGTTCGTACCCGAACGAGACTTTCATCTCCCCCGCTTTCATGGAAACGCCGCCGAATATGCTGTAGTTGAATTTTCGAGACATAAACGCAACACCGGCGCTCATGGTGAGAGGAATTCCGTCGTCGCTTCCTGCCGTGCTGATCGTCGGGGAAAGAAGATCGGTGAGCGCAACGCCGATGTTCAGATCGTTCTCTTCAAAAATTTCCGGGATCTGATACACGGCGCCGGCATCGAACGACACACCGGTGAACGAAATCGCCGGCTCCGGCACGGCAAATTCTCCCGACGGCGCTTCGGCGGACCATGAGAGAATTTTCATTGAACCGCCGAGCGAAAGATGTTCGAACAATTGGTCGGTTGCGCCGGCAACGATGATGGTTCGTTCGCTCCAGAAGTTCGGCGAAAATTGGGAAACGGCAATGCCGAACGCACCGAGTCCGTCGATACCGTACGACGCAGCGGCATTCATCACGTTGAGATTGTCGTCCACTACCAGCGGATATAATTCGGTGAATCCGGCGGACACCTGTGCTGACCGGGTAAATCCGATCGCGGCCGGATTGTACGGCAAGGCGGAAACATCGTTGCCGATCGCCGTGACGGACCGGCCCAACGCCGTCATGCGCGGATGAAATCCTTTATCGACAAACGCCTGCGCGTGCAGCACCGAAGCGGTCAACACCATCATCACACAGATCATCGTTATGGAAGGTGCACGTTTCATCAATAAGCCACGACCACTGTTTTAGTGATGAATTCACCGCCGTTGTTCACATCCAGCGAAACTTGAACCAGGTACACTCCCGGCGGAACAACCTTACCGTTATCATCCTTGCCGTCCCATGCAATACCGCTTCCGCCAAACCGGGGATCGCCGTAATACGGACTGATGCCGGTCATTCGTTCGATCACCGTTCTGATCTTTCTGCCCGACAGATCGAAAATATGAATGCGAAGAGTTCGCGGGACTTCGATATTGGACACTGCAAAATCGATGATGGCGAGATCGTTTTTTCCGTCGCCGTTCGGCGTGAATGGATTGGGATCGATCCGTACTTTCACGAGGGATGATTGCGAGATACCGGAGGTATTGATCCGCCAGCTTTCAGCACCGGCGGTTATTTGCGGGTCTACATTTTGCGGATTCCAGGCGGAATTTTTATTGATCAATTGCGACGGGAAGTTCCCATTGGCAATCATCCGTGTGGTGAAGACCACATCCACCAAAGAAGACGTCGTGACGGTGGAAGCAAAAGCAACGATCATGCGGTCCGGCAAATTTTGCACCGAATAACTGACCGGACTGCCGTTGATTGTCACCCGGTCCACGATGCTCGGCGCCGGCGTGTAAATTTTTAATGTATCGAATCCCAACGAGCCGGCGGACATCCGGGCATCGATGGAATAGGTGAGCGTCGTTCGTTCGAACGCCGGGATCTCCTGCGGAGTGACCTGCGCTTTGGCAGAATCGGCAAGAAGTGTGTGTTGATAGGTAAAGGAGATTCCGCGCACTTTCGGAGTGCCGACGTTGGACGTCATCAGGTTGATGCGATATTGAAAATAGCGCCGCGGTTCTTTCAAATTTAGATCCGCTCCGGCAGCTCCCTGAGCGGTCGAAGAAAAATAGACCGGATCGGACCAACCGGACCAACTGAGACTGTCGACTGTTCGTTTTGTTCCGGTTCTCACTTGAACGGAGACGGCGGCACCGGACTCAAAATCGGCATCAAGGTACAGCCGTCCGAAGTTCGCGGCACCGGCAGCGAACGAATCGACTTTCGACACGTACATCCCTTCGGGAACATATCCGTCGCCGAAGATCTCCAATTCGGAGATCACCGTTGCCTGGCTCACATCCACGCGATCCAGCGCCAGTCGCAGGTACCGCACCGGCCGGACATCGGCGATGTTCATCACATATTTGGAAACGGTAGTGTCGACATTGTCCGTTTCCTGATACACTCGAGAAAGACTGTTGGAGTCTAGTCCGGAATAGAGCGAAAACGCCCGCGCCCGGTTGCGGTACGAGGTGGCGAAATTGCCGATGTTCACGATGGAGACACTTTTGATCTGCCGAACGGACCGGAGATCGATCTTGATGTACGAACCGTTGTTTGCCGTCGGCCCGGCCGGAAATTCAACGATCGTAAAATAATTGTTGTCGCCGAGATTGTTGCCGTTGATTTTCCCCGTATCCGGTTTGGTCGGATCGGCAGCGGAGGGCGGGAACGATCCGAGATACACCGTGGAGAAACGCGCGATCGATCCGAGATTTTTTGTATCGCCCAGTGCTAGAATGATGCTGCCCGGCTGCGACTTCAAGTCGATATCTGCCGAAAGCGTGTTGTCCTTGTTCGACGTGTCGGCGAAGGAATGCGCATACGTCAGCGAGTCGATGACAACGGCAGCGGTAGAGACGGCGGAAGTGGAAATGATAAATAGAAGACCAACGGTGAAACGAACGATCATGCTGTACGACGAAAAAAGTAGGTGGCGTGCAATCAACATCATTATAAGAATATAATTTCAGAATGATAGAAATGCAATTTCTTTGTTACCGTTCGTTCCGTTTTCCCTCAATCACAATGACAAATTCACCTTTTATAGAGCGCGATGTATAATTATACATTACGGTGGATAATGATCCGCGGGTGATCTCTTCGAATTTTTTCGTCAACTCGCGCGCAACGACGACCTTCCGGTCGCCGAAATATTCCCGCAGTTCGCCGAGCGTCTTTTCGATCCGATGGACCGATTCGTACAACACGATCGTCCGCTCTTCTTCTTTTAACCGTTCGAACGCCGTCTTCCTCCCTTTTTTATGCGGAAGGAATCCTTCGAAAACAAAGGCGTGCGTCGAAAGTCCGCTCGCCACCAGCGCCGGAACAAACGCCGTCGCCCCCGGCAGAGGGATAATGCGGATCCCTTCGGCGATGGCGGCGGTGATGATGGAATGAGCAGGATCGGATATGCCCGGAGTACCCGCGTCGGAGACCAGCGCGACGGCCTCGCCGTTCTTCAGCCGCTCGACGATTTGCGGAACACGGACTTGCTCATTGTGCGAAAAAAAACTCAGGAGGGGTTTGGTGATACCGTAATGATCCAACAGAAATTTTGTCGTCCGCGTATCTTCGGCGGCGATGAGGTCCACCCCTTTGAAAACGTTTATTGCACGGAACGTGATGTCCTCCAGATTGCCGATGGGTGTCGGCACGACATAGAGCGTTCCGCGTAGGATCTCCTCCGCCACTAGATCCCCCAGTCGCGGACGTAGCGAAAATCGATATTCACCGTACGGTGAGAGATCTTTGCAATTACCGGCGGGCGGCGTTTGAATTGGTTGTTTCGGACTTTTTTCCGGACCGTTTGGATGAACGCCGCGGCGAAGCCCCGCTCGCGCAATTCTTCGTCGGTCCGCCTCTCGTCGATCATGTAATAGAGCAGACGATCGACATCGCGGTACCGGAATCCCAGCTCTCCTTCATCCGTTTGTCCTTGCCAGAGATCGGCGGTCGGTTTTTTCCGGATGATCCGTTCCGGAACCTTTAGTTCCGCCGCAAGATCCCAAATATGGGTTTTGTAGAGATCACCGAGGGGATTGATAGCGCAAGCCGTATCGCCGAACAATGTGCCATATCCGAGCATCGACTCCGTTTTGTTTGATGTTCCGATCACCAGCGCTTGTTCCTTGTGCGACAGATCGTACAGCACGATCATCCGCTGCCGGGCCATGATGTTTCCTTTCCGCAGCGGATCCGAGATGTGTTGGGAGGCAAACAACGGTTCCACCATCGGCGTAATCTCCACCAGCTGCGACCGGACACCCAATGCACTGACCACCAATTCCGCGTCGGAACGGCTTTCGGGGCTGCTCGTTTTGTACGGCATCATCACCGTCAACACATTGCCGGCACCGAGCGCTTCCGCCGCAAGATAGGCCGAAACGGCCGAGTCAATGCCGCCGGAGAGACCGATCACCGCACGGTGAAAGCCGGCATTCCGCACTTCGTCCGCGATAAATTGCACCAACATCGACCGAACAACTTTCATGTTCAGTGCCAGCGGGTTTTTGATATGGTCGTCTGATGTTTCCATCGGGAAAAAATAAAAATCCGGGAGGAAGCTCCTCCCGGATTACAAGCATCATTCGCCGGCGTGCAGCTCTTTTAATGCGTTCGTGATGATTCCCAGCCCTTCGTTCAATTCTTCCTGTTTGATCGTCAGCGGCGTCCGGAAGCGGATGGAACGGTCACCGCACCCGATAAGAATTAATCCTTCTTCATACGCTTTGTCGATCAATTGATTGCGGTTCTGGGCCGTGTCGAGATCGAACGCGCACATAAGTCCTTTCCCCCTCGGATTCGAAGCCAGAGCGGGAAATTCTAGTGTTAATTCGGCAAGGCGTTTCTGGAGATATTCTCCCTGCACCCGTGCATTTTCCACCAGATGATCCTCGTGAATAATTTCGAAGATCCTTTTGGCGCGGACCATATCCACAAGATTGCCGCCAAAGGTGGAATTGATTCGGCTCGCTTTTTTGAAAACGTTGTCCAGAATGTCGTCGATCCGTGATCCGGCCATAAATCCGCAGATGTGCGTCTTTTTGCCGAACGACATCAGGTCCGGTTTCACGAAATATTCATGGGCCCACATCCGGCCGGTCAATCCGACGCCGGATTGCACTTCGTCGAAAATCAGGAGCATTTCATTTTCATCACAGAGATTCCGGAGTTCCTGCAGGAATTCCTTCCGGAAGTGATTGTCTCCTCCTTCGGCCTGGATCGGCTCGATGATGATCGCCGCGATGTCATCCGGATTGTTCGTAATGGCCATTTTGATCTGGTTCAACGCGAGTGTCTCTTCCTGTTTCACCTGTTTGAGATTCTCTTCGGTGAGGGGAAACTTGATCGCCGGATTGTGGATGCGCGGCCACTTAAATTTCGGAAAGTAGTTCGTCTTGGTCGGATCGGTGTTCGTCAGGGACATGGTGTAGCCGCTCCGTCCGTGAAACGAATGACGGAAGTGGATGATCTGATGTCCTTTTTCGGAAGTGTATCCCTTCGCAAAATTTTTCCGGACTTTCCAATCGAACGCCGTTTTCATCGCATTTTCGTTCGCCAAGGCGCCGCCGTCGATAAAAAACGCATACGGTAGATAATCAGGCTGCGCGAGAGCGCCGAAGGTTTCCACGAATTCCGCCATCTCCACCGAATACACATCGGAGTTCGACGGTTTGTTGACGGCGACGTAGGCAAGTTTTTCCATAAACTCCGGCGTCGCCAGTTTCGGATGGTTCATTCCGAGTGCCGAAGATCCGAAGAAGGAGAAAAAATCCAGGAATTTTTTGCCGTACCGTGAATCGTAGATATATGCACCCTGGCTTTTTTTCAGGTCGATGACCATATCGAACCCGTCCGCCAGCATATGCTTGGAAAGGGTTTTATGGACATCGGTCGGTGCGATCGTTACCGGAGTGTACGGAGCGGATGTGCCGTTGGAAGCAGCGGCGGACTGTTGTGTGTGTGTGGTAGTTGCAGACATGAAGGTCTCCTTTCATACTTTAGAGTCAATGGATCGGTGAAAATTCAAGTATGGGAACCCTCAGAAAAATTCTTGATGCTCGTACATTGACACGATGTACGGACGGCCATCGATCCCTTTCAGATAATGAAATTTTTGTCTGCGCTGTTTCACACGTACCAGAATGCATCGATGTTCAAACAGGTGATCATGTAT
>CAZRWF010000041.1:4865-23559 GCA_964603685.1 uncultured Chitinophagaceae bacterium | reverse complement strand
TTATTGAAAAAGTTGATTTCTTAATAATTTTTTCTTTACAATTTTTCAATTCACCAGTTTTATAATTTATCAATTTTTTGGCGGGGTAGCTCAGCTGGTTAGAGCGTCGGAATCATAATCCGCAGGTCGGCGGTTCAAATCCGCCCCCCGCTACAATAAAAAAGTCGGAGTGTCTCTCCGACTTTTTTATTGTATCAACCGTTCAACTTCGGCAACAGAGTATAGACGATCCGGCACACCAATCCGGAGATGATCGTTGCCCCCACATCCCACGGATCGACCGGTTTCCCCAGCAGCGGATGTGCCAATTCATACACCGCCACGCCGATCACCGTCGCGTTGATGACAAAAATGTCCTCCCGCCTTCCTTTACCGAACAATGCGAGCAGCACAAAAACGGTCGCGACCGTCCCCAACGTATTGCCGATCGTGTCGGCAATATGGAAATCATCGATCGCGTGCTCATAAATGTACGGTCGGTAGACAGGACGAGCGAAAAATTCATAGATCAACACAGCACCGATGCCGATGCACAGATGGAGTATCCGCTCTTTGGTGACCTTCCGTTGGCGTATTTCCTGTATAATGCGGCCGAAGTTCATTCTCCTCCCGAATCTTTAATGATCGCCCGTTTCAGACCCGTTTTTTCGATCCGGAACGGAGAAAGGTAAGAATATCTTGGACAATCCCCAATTTTTCGGTAAATTATGTAATTCCGCCGGAATGAGTGACAAAATTTCATCCTTTCCGGCACCTGTTCCAATATCCGGACGCACACGCACGAATGGCGCAGAAGGAAAAATACCACCCCCTCGTCCGCGTCATCAATCAGTACGTTAAAAAACGGCACTTATTCGGGACCGGAGCGAAGATCGTCGTCGGAGTCAGCGGCGGTGTCGATTCGATGGTGTTGCTGCACTATCTCGCCGAAGTCCGTCAACAATTCCGGCTGCGGATCACGGTGGCACACGTGAACTACCGGCTGCGCGGTGCGGCTTCGGATGCCGACGAACGGTTGGTAAAAAAAACGGCGGCGCGGTTCGGATTTCCGTTCCGTTCCCGGCGAATTGATCTGAAAAAAAACCGGAAGCGCGGCAACGGTTCGCTGCAGGAATCGGCGCGGGAAATCCGCTACTCGTTCTTTGAATCCGTACGAAATTCCGCCGGCGCCGATGTGGTGATGACCGCCCATCATGCGGATGACAATGCCGAAACAATGTTGTTCCACTTTCTTCGCGGCACCGGGCTCGAAGGGCTTGCCGGTATTCCGGCGCGGCGCGAAACGATCGTCCGGCCGATGTTGTGCCTCACCCGCCGAATGATCGAAGATTTTGCGAAGGAACAACGGATCGTCTCCCGTGAGGATGCGACGAACAGTTCCGATGATTACTCCCGCAATTTTCTGCGGAACACGATTATCCCTCATCTCCGTCGAAGGATCAATCCTTCACTGACGACGGTGCTGTCGCAGGAATCGGAATTGTTCCGCAGCGCGGCCGATTTTGCGGAACTGGAAACAGAGAAATTGTACGGCCGACTGGTACAACAATCTTCCATTCTTCTGAAGGAATGGAAAACGGTCCATCCGTTCCTTCAATGGTCGGTCATCCGCCGCCTGCTGAAAGAACGATCGATCGATCCGGTCTACTCCGGCGTAGCGGCAGTGGCGGCATTGGCGGAACAGCAAAAGGGATCCATCGTGGAACTGAGCGGCACCGTTGCGGCGGAGCGCCTTTCCGATCGTATTGTGATTCGCCCGAGGGCGGCGTCCGATCCGTTCCGATGCGTGATCGACGGGGAAGGAACATATTCGGCCGGCCGCGTTGTTCTCACAGTGAAAAAGAGCCGGCTCCCTCTCCGCACGGGCAATAAACGGTCCGCCGGTGCGTCTATAGAATATGTCGATGCCGACCGGCTCCAATTCCCGCTGGTCCTCCGTTCGTGGAACCCGGGCGACCGGTTTATCCCGCTGGGAATGACCGGCAGTAAAAAATTGAGCGACTTTTTTTCGGAACAAAAAATGTCCGCGTCGGAAAAGCAGGAAACACCGATCGTGGAAAGCGGCGGGTCGATCGTCTGGGTGGCCGGCCGGCGGCTGGATGACCGGTTTAAGATGACGAAAGAGACCACCTCCATCTATCAACTAACAATGCGAACCAATGGCAAAAAAAACGATCACCGTCAATAACGAACAGTTCGAACCGTACATCGACGCCAAAAAGATCCAGGCGCGGATTAAACAACTCGGGAAAAAACTGAGCCGCGATTACAAAGGCCGTACGCCGATCTTCATCGGCGTCCTGAACGGATCGTTCGTTTTTTTCTCCGACCTGATCCGGCAAGTGACGATCGACTGCGAAGTGGACTTTCTCAAGCTGTCGAGTTACGGGGACGCGAAAGTCTCCTCCGGCAATGTGCACTTGTTGAAAGACCTGAATTGCCAGGTGATGGGGCGCGACATCGTGATCGTGGAAGACATCATCGATTCCGGGCTGTCGATCGATTTCATTAAACGCCTGCTGTTGGCGCAGAACCCAAAGTCGTTCGCCGTTGTTTCCCTGTTATACAAAACAAAAGCGGTGAAGATCGACTTCCCGGTGGAATATATCGGTTTTAAGATTCCGAACGATTTTGTGGTCGGCTACGGATTGGATTACGCGCAAAAAGGACGGAATATCCCCGCCGTCTACAAAATCGTCGACAAGAAAAAATAACGGCATCCCCTTCCGGAGTTGCCGGTACGATACACTTTACTCATTGGAGAACAACGCATCATGTCCGAAGAAAAAAAGAACGATCAACAAAAACAGAATGATTCCTCGAACGACAAACGTCCGTTTCTGCCGAAGATGAAGCGGCCGAAAACGCCACCGCGGAACGACGACGAGTTTAACTGGAGCAAGGCGTTCCGGGTCGTGTTGAGCTGGTCCGCCATCATCATGGCAGTCTTTTTGGTGATGACGATCTTCAAAGGGGCGGAGGCGACCGAATACGAAATCACCTTTACGCAATACCAGGAATTCCTGAAGAACAATCAGATCGCGAAGGCGACCGTCAAAAAGTCGAGTTTGAACGACTATGATTTTCACGGCATCATGAAAGAGCCGCAGGAGATCACGTTGCCGACCGGAAAACGGGTCCGCGTGGAGAAATTTATGCTCACGCTCCCGTATTCGAACATCGACGGGACAATCATCGCGGAATGGAATCAATACAACGTGGCGGTCACCGTCACGAAAGATGACGGGGTCTGGACGAACATGCTCATCACGATACTCCCGTGGGTGATCATTATCGGTATCTGGATCTTCATCTTCCGCCGGATGCAAGGGGGAGGAACGAAAGGGATTTTCTCCTTCGGGAAGAGCCGGGCGAAAATGTTGAATGAAGGACAGATCCGCATCACGTTTGCGGACGTTGCCGGTGCGGATGAAGCAAAAGTGGAATTGCAAGAAGTGATCGAGTTTTTGAAGGACCCGGCGAAGTTCCAGCGACTCGGCGGTAAAATCCCGCGCGGCGTGCTGTTGCTCGGTCCTCCGGGCACCGGCAAAACCTTGCTGGCTCGCGCCGTGGCCGGTGAAGCGGGTGTTCCCTTCTTCTCCATCAGCGGTGCGGATTTCGTGGAGATGTTCGTCGGTGTCGGCGCAAGCCGTGTGCGGGATCTGTTCGATCAAGGGAAAAAAAGCGCGCCGTGTATCATCTTCATCGACGAGATCGATGCCGTCGGCCGTCATCGCGGCGCCGGACTCGGCGGAGGACATGACGAACGGGAACAGACGCTCAATCAATTGTTGGTGGAGATGGACGGCTTCGAACAGAATAACGGCGTCATCCTGATTGCCGCCACGAACCGTCCCGACGTTCTCGATCCGGCATTAATGCGGCCCGGACGGTTCGACCGTCAAGTGGTGGTAGACCGCCCGGATGTGCGGGGCCGCGAAGGCATTTTGAAAGTGCACACGAAAAATATTCCGCTCGCGCTGGATATCAAGCTGGAGACGCTCGCCAAAGGGACCCCCGGATTGTCCGGCGCCGATCTGGCGAACCTCGTGAACGAAGCGGCGCTGCTGGCCGCACGGAAAAACCAAAAAGAAGTGACGATGCGCGATTTTGAAGAGGCGAAGGATAAAGTGATGATGGGAACAGAGCGCAAATCGATGATCATCAGCGACAAAGAAAAACGGATCACCGCCTATCATGAAGCGGGACATGTGCTCGTCGCCAAGTTTATTCCGGAATCCGATCCGATCCACAAAGTAACGATCATTCCGCGCGGCCGTGCGCTCGGCGTCACCACATCGCTGCCGATCGACGAAAAACACACGTATTCGAAACGGTATCTGGAATCGCTGATCGCCATGCTCTTCGGCGGACGGATGGCGGAAAAACTGGTCTTTAACGAATACACCACCGGTGCCGGAAACGACATCGAACGGGCAAGCAATCTCGCCCGCAAAATGGTCTGTGAATGGGGTATGAGTGAGAAGATGGGACCGCAGGCGTACGGTGCGAAAGAGGAGGAATTGTTTCTCGGCCGCGAAGTGACGAAACATCACAATTTCAGCGAGGAGACCGGACGATTGATCGACGAAGAGGTGAAGAAGATCATCTCCAACGCCGAAAAACGGGCGGGCGATATTCTTTCGACCAATATCGACAAACTGCATGCGTTGTCCAACGTGCTGCTGGAGCGGGAAATTTTGGACAGTGAAGAGATCGACAAAGTGCTGCGCGGAGAACAGCTCCCCCCGTTGGCGAAAAACGGCAACGGCGGGACCGCAACGAATCCCGCGCCGGTGACAACGGCGGCGGCGCCCGTTGCTCCATATGCTGCCGCGGAAAAGACCGAAACACGAACCAAACCGCGTTCCCGGTCCAAAAAATCGTAACGTATGATCACCGCAGCGAATATTGATTATACGGCGGAAGTGGCCCGGAAAGGGATCCATCTCAGTTCCCTTTCCATTCCGGTGATCTACTATTTTATCGACCGTGATCTGGCGCTGCAATTATTGGTGCCGATCACGGCGATATTTTTGACCGTGGACCTGCTCCGGTATTATCACGAACCGACAGCCGCTCTGTTTTACAAGGTTTTCCGCTTTATGCTCCGCAAACACGAACAGGACAGCACCGCCAAACGGCTGAACGGAGCAACCAACGTGCTGATCGCCGCCACGATCTGCGTAATTGTTTTCCCGAAACTGATCGTGCTCACCGCCTTCCCGATTCTGATCATTTCCGATTCCATGGCGGCGCTGGTGGGTCGGCGGTTCGGGAAACGGAAATTTCTGCAAAAAAGCTTCGAAGGGAGTTCCGCGTTTTTTCTCTTTGCCCTGATCGTGATCCTCTTCACGCCGAAGGTGGAGCATTCGGTCACCGAATATCTCATCGGCACCGCGGCGGCGCTCGTCGGAACGGTCGTCGAAGCGAGTTCGTGGAAGATCGACGACAATCTGTCGATTCCTCTTTCGGTCGGCGTGGTGATGTGGGGATTATACCTTATATTGTACCCGTCGCTCAACTTATTCAACGTCACGCTCCATTAATTCGTCCGTCGGCACGGTTCCGCATCACGCCATTGCCGTCGTACCCTTTTTCCGTATGAACAAACTCAAATTCGGCCTGCCGAAAGGCAGTCTTCAGGAATCGACACTGCAACTGCTCTCCAAAGCGGGATTCAATTTTTCCGTCTCCTCCCGTTCCTATTTCCCTTCCGTGGATGACGAAGAACTGGAAGGGATGCTCATCCGCGCGCAGGAAATTCCGCGGTATGTGGAAGACGGCGTGTTCGATGCCGGGTTAACCGGCCATGACTGGATCATCGAAAACGGCGTGGATGTCGTCAGCGTGTGCGATCTGATTTATTCCAAACAATCGATGCGGAAGGTGAAGTGGGTTCTCGCCGTTCACGAAAATTCTCCGGTGAAAACGGTAAAGGATCTGGAAGGTAAACGGATCGCGACCGAAGTGGTCGGCATCACCAAAGCATATCTCGCCCGCCACGGCGTTACTGCGGCGGTGGAGTTCTCCTGGGGAGCGACGGAGGTGAAAACGCCCGATCTCGTCGACGCGATCGTGGAGGTGACCGAAACGGGAAGTTCGCTCCGCGCCAACAAACTCCGAATCGTCGATGTCGTGCTAGAGTCCAACACGAAATTGATCGCCAACAAAAAAAGCTGGGCCGATCCGTGGAAAAAAGAGAAGATCGAAAATCTTGCCATGCTGCTGCAGGGAGCAATCAACGCCGGTTCGCGGGTGGGATTGAAGATGAATCTGAAACGGGCGGACCTGGATAAGGTGTTGGCTATCATTCCCGCGCTGCGGACACCGACCATTTCACAGCTGTCGGATCCCGCCTGGGTGGCGATCGAAACAATTCTGGAAGAAAAAGTGGTGCGGGCCATCATTCCGCAATTAAAACGGGCCGGCGCGGAAGGGATCATCGAATATCCGCTGAACAAAGTGATCTATTGAACCACATACCACGGACCGAATCGCCGCAGAATCTGCGGCGATTTCGTTTCACCTTTCCTTGAACTTCCACCCAATCATCGCTACATTTCCTCATCGGTTCCCTGTTCCCACTTTTCCAAAGGACATTGCGTGAAATATCTCCTGACCCTGCTTTTTCTCTTCAGCATTCCGCTGTACACCCAACAATCCGATTCCTTGTTTCTGCGTGTCGTGCTGCCTGAAAAGGATACGCTGACGTACGGCGCGGCGCGGCACCGGATCGCCGCCAGCACGCTGCCGAATGCGCGAGCATTCATCAATTATAAAGAGGTGAAAGTGTATCCCAGCGGCGCGTTCGTGGGGATGCATTCGTTGACAAGCGATACGACGGTCCTCCACATCGCCGTCGTCGATTCATCGGGCGACTCGCTCTCGCGTGATTTTGTTTTTTTGAAACCGATCCCGAAGACCTATCCGGAAAACGAAATTTATATCGACAACATTTCCTCTCCTTCCGAAGATCTCTGGCTCACGGCGGGCGATATCCTGGAAGTCCGGATGAAAGCGAGCCCCGGCCAGCAGCCCGAGTTTCACCTGCCCGGCGTCGAATCCGGCATTCCGATGACCGAAGTGACGGCGAAAAACGGTTCCGGCACCGGTACGTATATCGGCCGGTACAAGATTGATGAAGACGATGAATGTCTTAACGAACCGGTTCGATTTACCATCACGACCGGATTTTTTTCGAGCATTGAGGCATTCTCCAAAGGGAAAGTGTCGATCATTCAGGATTCTCTTCCGCGCGTCGCCGAATTGACCGGGAAGCGCCCGTTTTTTAACGCCGGCCTCGGCACCGACCGGTTGGGAGGAGCAAAACTCGGTTTTTTAGTGGAAGGTGTCCGCGTGGTGGTGACCGGAAAAGTCGGGAATCAATACCGCGTGCGATTGTCGGAGGGAATGGAAGCGTGGCTGCCGCAGGAAAGCGCGACGCTGCTGCCGGTGGGGACACCGGTTCCTTCCGCGTTGACCGGATCCATCTCGGTATCGGGTAATGATTCGGAGGATGTGGTGCGCGTCGGTGTCGGACAAAAAGTCCCTTACACCAGCGAACAACAACTGGATCCGGCGGCGATCGTGGTGAATCTCTACGGAACTTCCTCGAACACCAATTGGATCACCCACCAACTCTCCTCCAAAGGGATACAACAAGTGAGCGTGATGCAGGCGGGGGCCGGCCATACACAATTGAAGATCCTGCTCAACTATACGCAGCATTGGGGATACGATATATCATATGAAGGAACGTCGTTGCGCATCCGCATCCGCCGGCCTCCGATCGTGAAAGATTCGCTCAATCCTCTCTCCTCTCTCATCATCGCCATCGATGCCGGACACGGCATCGGCAGCGAAGGGGCCAAAGGGGCGACCGGTGCGGTGGAAATGCACGTAACACTCGCTCTGGCGAAAGAATTGGAATCCCAATTGCGATCCAAAGGGATACGGACGGCAATGACCCGGGAGACCGATTCCAACGTGTTCATGGCGGACCGCACGGATAAGATCCTGAATTCCGGCGCTCATGTCCTCGTAAGCATTCACTGTAATTCCATCGGCGAAAGTTCCGATCCGGAATTGGTGAAAGGGACGAGCATGTATTACCGGTATCCGGGATTTAAGACGTTATCGGACATCATGTATAATAAAATGTTGTCGCTTGGATTGGCCGAATGGGGTGTCACCGGGAATTTCAATTTTTCCTTGAGCGGCCCGACGCAATTTCCGAATGTGTTGGTGGAAACCGCCTTCATTTCCAATCCCGAAGATGAAATGAAGTTGATCGATCCGGCCTTTCGAAAACAGATCGCCGCAAAGATCGTTGACGGATTGGAAGAGTTTGTTCGTTTATATTCCAAATAGTTGCTACCTCCCCCTTGTGGGTCGACAATGCGCAGGCGAAGGGGGAGAAAGAAAGGGGGATGACAACATTGCCCTTAAACAATCATTACAATAAAAACCTAAAAAACTACGCCCGACAGCATCGATCGAATGGCACCAAATCGGAAATCCGACTTTGGAAATACGCTCTCTCGCGAAAACAAATGATGGGCTGTCAGTTTTTGCGCCAACGTCCCATCGATCGATTTATTGCCGATTTTTTTTGCAAAGAAATAAAATTGGTTATTGAAGTAGACGGATATTCCCATCAGTTAATTGAAACATACCGAAAAGACAAAGAAAAGGATCGTCGTTTAACAGAATTGGGCTATGAAGTACTTCGATTCACTGATGAAGATGTATTTCGGAGGATTGAATGGGTAAAAGAAATGATTGAGATGAAAATTAAAGAGTTGCAGTCTCGTCATCCCCCATTCCCCCTTCCCCATTTCACAACCCTCCCGCAAGGGGGTAGCACCTCATAAAACTTCTGATTTTGATACATGACACTCACCCTGAACGGTAACACCTTGACAATCGCCGGTCTGTATCGGACGGCAACGAACTTCTCCGAAAAGATAGCGGTCGCCCCCTCGGCAAAAAAGGCGATGCAGCGTTCCCGCGATCAAGTGGAACAATGGTTGAAGGACGACGAGGTGATTTACGGTGTTACGACCGGATTCGGAGAATTCGCCAATGTGCGCATCCCCTTTGAAAAAATCGAACAACTGCAGACTAATCTCATCGTAAGCCATGCTGCAGGCGCGGGTGAGCCGCTGCCGTATGACGTGGTCCGGGGAATGATGATCCTCCGGATCAACGCGCTGGCGAAAGGATTTTCCGGCATTCGTCCCGAAACGGTGGAACGGATCGTCCGGTTTTTCAACGCCGGCTTGATTCCGGTCGTGCCGTCGCAAGGATCGGTCGGAAGCAGCGGCGATCTGGTGCAGCTGGCCCATCTCGTTTTGACAATGATGGGTAAGGGTGAGATTTATAACAGTCGAACAGGAAAGATCGAGTCCGCGGGAGCGGCGTTGCGGCGGAACGCACTCGCGCCCCTTCGGCTCTCGGCGAAAGAAGGGCTCGCGCTGATCAACGGGACACAAATGATGACTTCGTTCGCAGCGTTGATCATCCACGAAGCACAACAACTGATGCGCGAGGCGGATATCGCGTGCGCGTTGAGCGTCGAAGCATTAAAAGGGACCGATACGGCGTTTGACGAACGGATTCATGCCCTTCGTCCCTACAAAGGACAACGGACCGCCGCAAAAAATCTCCGCCGGCTGATGCGCGGCAGCGAAATCCGCGAATCACACCGCCATAACGATGACCGGGTACAGGATGCATATTCCCTCCGCTGTGCTCCGCAGGTGCACGGTGCTTCGCGTGATGCGCTGGAGTACGTGGCGGACAAGGTGACCATCGAAATTAATTCGGCCAATGACAATCCTCTGATCTTTCCGGACGAGCAGGAACATCTGGAAGGGGGGAATTTTCACGGGCAGCCGATGGCATTGGCGATGGACTTTGCCGCGATTGCATTGTCCGAACTGGCGAACATTTCCGAACGGCGGACGGAGCGGATGGTAAACGGCGCTTTGAGCCGGCTTCCGCGCTTTCTCACCATCAACGGGGGATTAAACTCCGGATTGATGATTGCCCAGTACACCGCGGCATCTCTCGTCTCCGAAAATAAAGTGCTCGCCCATCCGGCGAGCGTCGATTCCATCCCCACCTCCGCCAATCAAGAGGATCACAATTCCATGGGTTCGATCGCGGCCCAAAAATGCCGCCGTGTGCTGCACAATGCGCAGACGGTAATTGCCATCGAGATGATGACCGCCGCACAGGGGATCGATTTTCACGCACCGTTGAAATGCGGCGCCGGCACCGCAGCGGCGTATGGAACGATCCGATCGGCCGTTCCGCATTTGGCGGAAGACCGTGTGCTGCACGACGATATTCGCGCGGTTTTGGAACTGGTCCGCACCAACAAAATACTCGCCGCGGTGGAAAAGAAGATCGGTCCGCTGCCGTAATACCGCCTGCGAAGGACCCGTTATTGATAGTGGAGTCCGGGATACAACAGATTGACCACGATCAAATGAACCGGACGGTACACATATCCGAAAACATTCCACGCAACGAACAATCCGAACAGCCCCGCCGGTGAATTGTATAACATCGTCATGTACTTCTGCGCCGTTGTGTGAGAGAGAAAAAAGGGAATGATGCCGCTTCCGTCCAGCGGCGGTACCGGAAGCAGATTGAAGAGAAAGAGCAGCAGATTCAAAGAGAACAGCAGACTGAGCAGCGCTGCCGCTGTGGAAGGAATACCTTCGCCGTGCGCCTCCACGATGCGTGAAAAGGTCAATTGCTCCGGCGGGAAAAATAACTCCGCCGCCATACCGATGCGGATCGTCAGCATCGCGACGAGAACGAGGAACAGATTCGCCAACGGACCGGCCATCGACATCATCGCCGACCGCTTCGGAAACCGGAGCGCCCACTCACGGTCATACGGAACACTCGCCCACCCCATCATCCAACCGCCGAGCAGATACGAGAGGATCGGTACCACCACTGTTCCGAACGGTTCGCGACGGATATGCGGCAGCGGATCGAGTGTCACCTGTCCGCCGTCGTACGCCGTCCTGTCCCCCAATCGATACGCCGCCAGCGCATGCGCCGCTTCGTGCAGCGTCGTAGAAAAAAGAAAGACGACATACCATTGAATTCCGGTAATCCACTGTTCCATATATTCTCAGGATTTATTGATGAAGCCGATTTTTTCCAGAAGAGGCCGCATTCTTTCCGCCGCCGTGTTTCCGCCGAAAAAAGTCGGATCCATATTGATATAAATCGCCATACCGTCGCGTTCGTCAATCGCCTCACTCACCAACGCAATTGCTTCATCAATCCGGTTCAAGGCGAGGCAGATGTTGCTTTGTGCGAACTTGGTCGATCCGCTCGTTTGGTCCGAATTCCGGATCTCTTCAAGAATCTGCTCGGCTGCCCGGATATCCCCCAATTTTGCTTTGATAAAACCGATGGTGCTCAAAATAATCGGGCGCCGTCCCGACAATGCGAGGGCATTCTCCGCACTCGCCAATGCCTCTTCGTAGTTCTTGTGGTAGATGTAATAGTCGCATAGTCCGAAATGTGCTTCCGCGTAATTCGGTTCGATGCTGATGACATAACGGAGCTGCTGCAATGCTTTTTCCCACGCTCCG
This sequence comes from uncultured Chitinophagaceae bacterium, assembly GCA_964603685.1. Taxonomy (GTDB): domain Bacteria; phylum Bacteroidota; class Ignavibacteria; order UBA10030; family UBA8401; genus UBA8401. The sequence continues at coordinate 11,932 of CAZRWF010000041.1, read as the reverse complement.
CTGAAAAAGAGGAATCGTCCGTATCCGGTATTCACGCTGGCGGACAACGGATCGAGTTCATGAGCCCGTTCGATCTGTTCGATCGCTTCCGGAAACCGACGGTGGATGGCGAGAAACAGAGCATACAGTTCCCGCGCTTTGGCGAGTCCCGGTTTTAATTCGATGGATCGGATGAATTCCCGTTCCGCGGTCGACCACTCCCAATCAATCCGGAATTTTACATATGCCTTGGCCAAGTGGGCTTCCGCCAGCGAATCGTCAAGAGCGATCGCCCGTTCGGAATATTCGCGGGCACGGGTGATGGACTCCTGTTTGTTCAGCGATCCGTACCCTGCCACGCCGGCCAGCGTGTATGCTTCCGCCAACCCGGCGTACGAAGAGGCATTGTGCGGGTCGTCCGTTATCGATTGCCCGAAAAACCGGATGGCGGTCGAAATACTGTCACCGGTTCTTTTGTTGAGATGAAATCGGCCGAGCAAATAATTTTGATAGGAAACCGAGTTGGTGGTGCTCTTGCGCTGAACGTTCTCCTTTTCGGTCATCATCAATTTGATCTTGAGCGATGAGGCGACGTTCATGGCAACATCCGATTGCACGGAAAAAATATCGTTCAGATCCTTCGTAAAATCTTCCGTCCAGATGATTTTTTGCGACCGTGTATCCATCAAACGGATGCTGATGCGGGCTTTGTCCCCCGAACGCCGCACCGTCCCTCCGAGAATATTCCCCGCACCAAGCTGTTCCGCAATGGTCGACACATCATCCTGTGAGTGACGGAATTTAAACGCCGACGTCCGGGCGATCACATCCAATCCGCTGATCTTGGACAGGCTGGAAATGATCTCTTCGGTCATCCCCTCGGAAAAATAATCATCCGAACCTCCCCCGATGGTGTTAAAAGGCAAGACGGCAACGGTGGAGGATTGAACGGTACGGACGGCGACTTTCGCCGGCGCAGTGGAAGCTGTTTTCGGTTGCCAAGGAAGTACGACAGAATAAAGAGTGACGGGAAGGGAGATGTTTTTCAACCGGTGTTCGGATAACTCTTCAACCGGATATGGGATTTTGTTCCGGATCTGCCGGACGACATCTTCCGAGAGCGTGATCCCTCCCGGCGGGGAGACCGGTTCGATTCGTGCCGCAATATTCACACCATCGCCGAACACGTCGTTGTCGCGGTGGATCACGTCGCCCAGATGGATTCCGATCCGAACCAATATTCTCCGGTCAGCCGGAGCATGAGCATTATATTCATCGAACGATCGTTGAATGTCAATGGCACATTCGACGGCATTCAACGCACTGGAAAACTCCACGAGAAATGCGTCGCCGATCGTTTTGATCTCTGCACCGCGATGGCCGGGCAGAATCGAACGAATCCGGTCATTCTGCAACCGGAGAAGCTCCAGCGCCAGAGATTCATTCCGCTGAGCCGCAGCGCTGAAACCGACCATATCGGTAAACATGATTGCGGCCAAGGAGCGGAATTCGTTCGCTTCGTTCGACATTGCCACGAAAATAGTTAGTCCGCCGTTGAAAATCAACAGCATCGCCCCGTTCACACCGACATCCGAACGGGGAGAATATCGTTGGTTCTCTCGCGTTATTTTTTACATTATATCCATGCTCAACCTTTGCCACACACCGGTCCGCAGAAAATTACTCTTCACTCTTCTCTATTTTTGCGAAGGAGCACCGATCGGTTTCATCTGGTGGCTGCTGCCGACCCGGCTTCGAATGGAGGGCGTTCCGGTCGACGATATTACGCTGATGACCTCGTTGTTGGTTCTCCCGTGGGCGCTGAAGTTTTTGTGGGGACCGGCGGTGGATTCATTCCAAGCGGCCCGATGGAATCTCAAACATTGGATCGTCGCTTCCCAAATGATAATGGCAGTCTCGCTCGTCCCACTGCTGTTCTACGAAGGTCCGGCATCTTTTCCGATGATGGTCGCATTTCTCTTTTTTCATGCTTTTGCTGCCGCCACACAAGATGTTTCCATCGATGCGCTTTGCATCGCGACGGTGCCGGAGGAAGAACGGGGCTCAATCAACGGATGGATGATGGTCGGCATGTTGGGCGGCCGCAGTCTTTTCGGCGGAGTGGCATTAACGGCCGCAACGATAGTTACACCGACGATCCTTCTCGGTACGATGGTGGCGCTGATTTTTACCATTGCACTATTTGTTTCCCGGATCGCCATCCCTGCACCTGCAGTACGGCAACGGACGGTGACGGAAACCCTGACCATCATCCGGAACACGATCTCCCGACGATCGACGCAATACGGTCTTCTCTTTGCCGTTGCCGGCGGATTCGCATATGAAGGAGCCGGTGCAGTGGCGGGTCCTTTTTTAGTCGACCGGGGAGTCTCGGGAGAGACAATCGGAATTTTCTTTTCGTTATTTTCCGTTGGGTCCATGATGGCCGGTGCCGCGGTTGGAGGCAAAATGTTTGACCGGATCGGCAGCGAGAAATCGGTCCGCCGGGCGACGCTGTTCGTCGCTGCATCCGTCTTTTTGCTCGGGCTGACCGATTTGCTTGTTCCCGCGGGAACACCGGCATATGTGCTAACGGTGTTGACCGTCGTCTACGCCGGTATCGGAATATTTACGGCGACATCCTACGCGCTCTTTATGGAGGTGACCGATCGCCGTCTCGGTGCGACGCAATTTTCCGCTTTCATGGGAGGAACAAATCTGAGCGAATCCCTCGCCGGATTCACCGCCGGCGCATTGATCGTTCACACCGGTTATCCGGCGGCATTTTCCCTGCTTGCTTTCATATCACTCCTTTCCTTACCTTTGATAACGAAGATCCGAACAGGACCTCATCACTCATCCGATTGATACCCTTATGAAACTCACCAAAGATTTCATCCGCACCATTCCCAAAGTTTTGCTGCACGACCACCTGGACGGCGGTGTACGGCCGCAGACGGTGATCGAACTCGCGAAAGAACAAAAGTACGATAAGCTGCCGACAAGCGATCCCGGCGAACTCGATCAATGGTTTCAGCGCGGTGCACAACGCGGAAGTTTGCCGCTCTTTTTGGAAGGATTCGAACATACCTGCGGAGTGATGCAGACTGAAGAGGCGCTCGAACGGGTCGCTTACGAAACAGTGGAGGATATGAAAAAGGACGGCGTCGTCTATTTTGAGACGCGCTTTGCACCGATGTTCCATACCGGCAAAGGACTTTCCGTCTCCCGCATCGTCAAATCGGTGCTCAAAGGACTGGAGCGGGGAAAAAAGGATTTCGGTGTCCATTACGGCGTGCTTATCTGCGCCATGCGCCATATGGAGCCGTCCGTCTCCCTCGAAGTAGCGGAACTGGCGGTGGAATTCCGCAACCAGGGGGTCGTCGGATTCGATCTTGCGGGCGAAGAAGGGGGTTATCCTCCCAAAAAACATGTCGACGCATTCCACTATATTCAGCGGGAAAATTTCAATATCACGATCCATGCCGGTGAGGCGTTCGGGAAAGAATCAATCTGGCAGGCGATTCAATGGTGCGGCGCGCACCGGATTGGGCACGGCACACGGCTGATCGAAGATATGAAAGTGAAGGAAGGCGAAGTCCTCTCCATGGGCACGCTGGCGCAATACGTGCTCGATAAACGGATTCCGATCGAGATCTGTTTGACCAGCAATCTCCACACCGGCGCCGTCCGATCGATCGAAGAGCATCCTTTCCCGATCTATCATAAATACAAATTCCGGCTCACCTTAAACACGGATGACCGGTTGATGAGCGGTATTACCCTGACGGACGAGTATTTTCTTGCACACGATACGTTCGGACTCGATTTGGCGGCGCTGGAAAAAATCACCATCAATGCGATGAAATCGGCATTCATCCCATATAAGGACCGCATTAAGATCATTTATGACGTGCTCAAACCGGGATATGCCAAGGCGAAAGAACGGGTACGGTAAAAGAACATGATCCTCTATTTTCTCCGCCATGGCGAAGCCGGAACGAATTTTTCGTCCGACGCGGAACGAGAATTGACGGATCGCGGAATTGCTTCAGTCCGGTCGGTCGGAAAATTTCTTTCCGCACGGAACATCCTTATCACCCGTCTCCTCTGCAGTCCGCTCCTCCGCGCGCGGCAGACGGCGGAAACGCTCGTTCAGGAAATTCCCCCGATTGATCTCGAGGTGACGGAACACCTCACCCCCGAAAGCGATCCCAAACACTTGCTGATGCTGCTCCGGAATTTTCTTCCGGAGAGCGCCATCCTCTGCGTAACGCATGAGCCGTTTGCGAGCACCTGTCTCTCCACACTCATCAGCGGCAACGAATCGGCCAATATCGCGATGAAGACCGCCGCGATCGCCTGCGTGGAAACGAACGGCTTTCCCTCCCGGGGAAACGGTCGTTTGTTGTGGCTGATTCCACCGGATGTTTCTTCGGCATTATTTCCCGTCAACTCGTAAGGAATGTCCCCATCACCCGAATTTTCCCTTTGGAAATTCTCTCAATTTTCAGTTTCTTATAACACTTTTTATTCACAGTAAGGTCAAAAACGACTATGGCGAAGCAACATTCCTCTTCAACACGCTCTCTCGTGGAAGGGCTTTCAACACTTTCGAAAAATCTCTGGTGGGCATGGCATCCCACCGCACAGGCGGTCTATCGAGAACTCTCCCCGCAATTATGGGAAAAGACGAATCACAACGCGACGTGGCTGATGACGGAGATCTCCGAGACAGAGCTGAATGCCCGGCTTGGTGATTCGCTCTTCGCCGAAAAAGTCCGGACGGTGTTGAAGGATTTTGAATCATATATGTCCAACAAAAAGACCTGGGCATCGACGCACGCCAAAGAGTTAAAACATCCGGTGGCGTACTTCAGCGCGGAATTCGGCTTGCACGAAAGTGTCCGCATTTATTCGGGCGGTCTCGGCATTCTCGCCGGGGACCATACCAAATCCGCCAGCGATCTCGGCATTCCGTTCTACGGCATCTCGCTGTTCTACCGCGAAGGATATTTTGAGCAGCGGATCAGTGTGGACGGTTGGCAACAGGAACAGTATCTACCGGTGGACATGAAACGCCAACCGACCGAAGTGGTCACCGGAGCGAATGGAAAACCGATCGTCTGCTCCGTGAAAATCGGATTCAGCACGGTCCATTTTGTTGCCCGCCGGCTGCGCGTCGGCCGCAGCACGCTGCTGTTGTTGGATACCAATCTTCCCGAAAATGAAGATCGGTTCCGCGACATTACCGCACATGTCTACGGCGGCGACACCACCACGCGTATCGCGCAGGAAATCGTACTCGGCATCGGCGGAGTCCGCATGCTCCGCGCCATGAAGATCACCCCCTCCGTGTACCACATGAATGAAGGCCATTCCGCCTTTTTAACGCTGGAATTGCTCCGGGAAGAGATCGCTGCCGGCACGCCGAAACAAAAAGCAATGGCGAAAGTAACCCAGCAGTGCATTTTCACCACCCACACCCCGGTTCCGGCCGGCCATGACCGGTTCTCCAACGATCTGATGAAGTTCGTCTTCGATCACAAATCCACTTCGTTCGGAATGTCGGTGGACGAACTGATCCATTTCGGGAAAGAACATCCGAATAATCCGTCCGACATTTTCTGTATGACCGTGCTGGCGTTAAAGATGTCCCGCACCGCCAACGGGGTGAGCGAATTGCACGGCGAAGTGAGCCGCGACATGTGGCAAATCCTCTTCCCCTCAAAAATGAAAAAGGAAGTGCCGATCGGTCATATCACCAACGGCGTCCACATGGAAAGCTGGGTCAGCGAACGGACCAACGCCTTTTGGACCGATAAACTCGGCAAGGACTGGAACACCCATTTTCTCGAGCCGAAATACTGGCAAAAAGCGGTCGACCCGAAGAAAATCTCGGATGAAGAGCTCTGGGGCCTCCGTTATTCACTCCGAAGGCAATTGATCGAATTCGCCCGGCACCGGCTGCATGAACAGCACTCCCGCTACGGGAACGGGACTGCCGTCTACGAATCGATCCTCAATCCCGACGCTCTGACCATCTGTTTCGCCCGCCGGTTCGCCACGTATAAACGGGCCCCGCTGCTCTTCACCCATTTTGAGAAGATCCTCGGACTTTTCAACCAAACGGACCATCCGGTGCAGATCATTTTTGCCGGAAAAGCACACCCGCGGGACGATGAGGGGAAAAAATTCATCCAAAAGATCGTGGAGTTAACCCGCCATCCGAATTTATTCGGGAAAGTGATCTTTTTGGAGAATTACGACATGAATCTCGCCCGATATCTGGTTTCGGGAGCAGACGTGTGGCTGAACAATCCCCGGCGCCCCCTGGAAGCAAGCGGCACGAGCGGCCAAAAAGTGGCCATCAACGGCGGTATGAACTGCAGTATCATGGACGGCTGGTGGCGGGAGGGGTATGACAAGACCAACGGCTGGTCGATCGGCGGCGATGAGCAGCCGGAAGAAGCGCATGTGCAGGATATTCAGGATTCCGAGAATATTTACAAGGTTTTCAGCCAACAAGTGATCCCGGAGTTCTACCACCGCGATGCACACGGAATCCCGCGCCATTGGATCAAACGGATGCGGCGGGCGATTGCCACACTGGTCCCGGAATACAACACCCATCGCATGGTGGCGGAGTATGTCCGCAAATACTACATCCCGTAGGTCGTTCCGGGAACCGGTTCTCCCTTAACGTCTGCCGCCGGCAGACGTTTTTTTTGTGAACGATACACTCGAAATAGGTGTTCTTTTAATTGTGCGGCGTACGATAATTGTCTCATTTTGTTGATTCCGCTCACATCGTGTCTATTTTTTTTGTATTTTATTCCATTATTCTCACAGCATCGATCACCATTTTCCGGTACGAACGCACCATGAAACAATTGCTCAACATCGTCAAATGGACCGCCATCATCGCCGGCGTCGTCGCCATTCCGATCCTGATCAAAAAGAAGATCGAGGAGACGGAACGGAACAGCGAAAATGTCCGTTACGACACCAACGATTACATCTCCGAAAGCGGGTTGTAAAACAAAAGAAGGTCGGCAGAGATGCCGACCTTCGTGTTTGAAGATGTG
>CAZRWF010000041.1:0-4765 GCA_964603685.1 uncultured Chitinophagaceae bacterium | reverse complement strand
TTGCGCGACATCAGCGGAATGCCCGCCGTGATCACCACAAAATCCCCTTTCTTCAAATATCCAAGATCCACGAGCGAAGCGTTCACCCGGGCGATGGTCGTATCGGTTTCGCCGACTTCAAAACTTTTGATCAGCAGCGAACGAACTCCCCAGATAAGATTTAACCGCCGCTGAATCCGTTCACGATCCGCGATGCCGATCACCTGCGCGTTCGGCCGGTACCGGGAGATTGATTTCACCGTCGCGCCGGAATGCGAAAAACAAATGATCGCCGCCGCATTGATCTGTTTGGCGAGAATGCAGGCGGACCGTCCGAGTGCTTTAAACACTGCCTCTTGTTCGTTGCTGATCTCATCGTCCAGATACAACTTATCCTTGCTCTCTTCCTCCACGCGGCGGATGATCGTATCCATCGTCTTCACCACGATCACCGGGAATTTACCGACCGATGTTTCGCCGCTCAACATCACCGCATCGGCGCCGTCCAGCACGGCGTTCGCCACGTCGTTCGCTTCGGCACGGGTCGGACGCGGATTGTCGATCATCGAATCGAGCATCTGTGTGGCGATAATCACCGGCTTCCCGGCGGCATTGGCCTTCCGGGCAATCATCTTTTGCGCCAACGGAACCTCTTCCGTCTTGCATTCCACTCCGAGATCGCCGCGCGCCACCATGATCCCGTCCGACTCCCGGATAATGTCGTCGATATTCTTCAACGCTTCGTCCTTCTCGATCTTGGAGATGATCGGAAGTTTTTTTCTTTTATCGATGTTCGCGATGATAAAATCACGCAGCTGCACCACATCCGCACCGGACCGGACGAACGACAACGCGACATAATCGATATCGTTGGCGATTCCGAACAGCAGATCGTCCCGGTCTTTTTCCGTCATGGACGGCGCACTGACCGCCACACCCGGAAGGTTGATCCCTTTGTTGCTTTTCAGAATGCCGCCGTGCACTGTTTCGACGATCACTTCCCGTTCCAGCGCGTTGAGCACCTTAAACTGCAGCAAACCGTCATCCATCAGGATCGTGTCGCCCGGTTTCACATCCTTGGGAAGATTTTGATATGTGGTGGAGACCTTGTTCCCTTCGCCGAGCATTTCATCGATGGTGATGACCAGCCGCTCGCCGTCGTTCAGGGTCATCGGTTCTTTTAACTTTCCGGTCCGGATTTTCGGTCCTTGCAGATCGAGCAGGATCGCCACCGGTTCACCGGTGATCGATGCCGCCTGACGCACGCGGTTCATCATTTCCAGATGATCTTCATGGGAACCGTGGGAAAAATTTAAACGGGCGACATCCATCCCCGCTTCGATCATCTTCACGAGTGTTTCCACCGTGGAGGAAGCCGGGCCGAGCGTGCAGACAATCTTTGTTCTTCCGTATTTTCGGGATTCTTTGGACATACGTAATCGGGTCATTCGTTCCGGATCGTGGTGTGGCGTCGCCGATATTTATAGGCGCGGGGTAAGATACAAAATATTTTTGGAAATTTTGAGGACTTCCTCCCGCGTGATCGGCATGCGGTGGTATTCGCCGTTTTTCCAGAGCGGCGTTTGATCCGAATAGTGATCGTGGAGCGGCTGACCCGATTGGCCGGACGGAAGGACCGACAACGCACCTTTCGGATCAGCGAAGGAGACGATGGTCCGCATGGAAGGACCGAGCGTCATGGCAAATGGTTCCGTCATCCGGTATTCACCGTTGTTGACCGTCGTCCCCGAACCGCCCACTTCGAACGGGCCGACATTAAAAATGGAACGGAGAACATCGATATCCCCGAACGGATGTTTCAGCGTCAACGTATGAAGCCTCCCCCACCGCCATTCTTTCACCTCTCCACCGAGTGTTCCGCGCAAATAGTTCAGCGCATCGTGAAGACTTTTGCGGACAATCGCGTGCGACGTTTCTACCGGTGCGGTGGTGATATCGTCGAACCACACGGAGGAGGAATCGTTCAGCAAGGCAAGCGTGACGCGATACGGCATGTTCGCCAGGAAAATATACTGCCGGAACAACTCGTCTCCCATCTCATCCCGGTAGATGTTCTTGATGAGTGCCGAAAAAAAGGCCTCAAAAATCGCCGTCGGAACATCGTCTTTCGTCTGCTGAAAATTCCAATTGCGGAAATAATTGAGCGCCGTGATCAGATCGGGATCGGAGACCGGAACAGTGCGGAACGCGGCAAGGATAAACGGCGTCATCTCTTTCGCAAAATGCGAAAAGTGATCGTTTTGTAATCCCTTAAAGTCGTTCACATCCAACAGTTGTTTTGACGTCAACACTTCCCGGATGCGCTGGATTCGCGAAGGGGGCTCCCACAGATTGGCAATGTGATAGGGGACGGTTTTCGCGGTCTTATTGTTGGCGGTCGCGACAAATCCTTCCGGCGGATTATACAGGGAGGGAAGTTGTTCAAACGGAATGAAGCCCTGCCATTCGTTCTCCCCGGTCCAACCGGCCATCGGCAGTGTCGGATTATTGTTGTTCCGCTTCGGCAACCGCACACCGGGATGAAATCCGATGTTTCCGTCCACATCCGCATAGATAAAATTTTGACCGGGCACGGTGAATTCCCGCACTCCCGAAAGGAATCCCTGCCAATCGTACGCGGTATTCACGCGATACAACGCCAGCAATTCATCGCTCATTTCATATCCCGTCCATTTCATCGTGATCATGTCGGATGAGGTGAATTGATCGAGCGGATAAATTTCATTAATGGCGGGACCGTGATGCGTCGAACGGATCAGGAAGGGGACCTCGGTGGAATCTTTCACCCACACCGTATCGAAAACCGTGGTGATCTCTTTCCACTCTTCGTTGAACAGATACGTCTCCGCACCGACGGAATCCGTCTTTTCAAAATAAAAGTCCGCATCGTCCGCCATCACATTCGTAAATCCCCACGCGATCCTATCGTTGCGTCCCAAAATCACCAGAGGAGTCCCGGGAAGGGAAAAACCGGCCACGTTAATTCCGGCACCTGACAGGTGGATTTCGTACCATTTGGCCGGCAACGATAATCCGAGGTGCGGATCGTTGGCGAGGATCGCCTGACCGGTCGCCGATTTTGCGGGACCGACCGCCCAGGAGTTGCTTCCCACATGCGTGCCGGTTGTTCCGAACTTTCGTTTAAATTCGTTCTGCAGCGAGACAAATCCGCGCAAAGCCGCATCGTTTTTTTTGGATGACGAAGAAGCAACGATCACCGGACCATTTTCGGGATAGGTCGGGAAGACTGCCGACGCTTTTTCGGCGCCGAGCCGGGCGACCAATTCGCCGAGCACCACATCGACATGCCATGAGATGTTCAGTTCCCACGCCATCAGCCGTGCAATCATCAGGCTGTGGACCGGTTTCCACTCTTCGGGTTCGTAGTTCAGCATATCGAACTCGATCGGATATTTACCTTTTTGCGTTCGGATATATTCGTTCACTCCGTCCGCATAGGCGCGCAAAATTTCCGCGGATGTCGGGCTAATCTGCCGCTCCAATTGTTCCGCGATCCGCCGGAAACCGACGGTCTTGAGCATTTTGTCGAATTTGATGGTTGGCGTTCCGAGAATTTCCGACAGTCGGCCTTCGCCGGCTCGGCGGGAAAGGTCCATCTGCCACAACCGGTCCTGTGCATGCACATATCCTTGCGCGAAGAACAAATCATATTCGTTCTCGGCAGCAATGTGCGGTATGCCGAATTCGTCGCGGTGAATTGCCGCCGGCTGCCGTACCGCCGCAGAAATTTCTCCGGAATACTGCGGAAACGACTTTGTGACTAAATACCGTAGAAGGAAAAACGAAACGCCGGCAATAAAAATAAGGGAAAGGAAAAGCCCGATGAAAATTTTGAGTTTGCGCATGAGATTATCTTCTCACTAGTGCCGGAAGCTCCCATTCTGTGCGGAGCCGATGATACTCCGCATGAGGAAGTTGAATGAACATGCCCCGTTTTTTGGGATCCAACCAGCGAAGAAGGTGCAGCATGTCAGCCTCATCCATAGACGTACAACCGACTGTCGGGACATTGTTGACATGGAGAAAAATACAGCTCCCCTCCCCCGGCGTTCGCGCGGGGTTATGGTGAACGACGAGGATGTATTGATAATCGGGGTCGACCGCCTTTAACCGTTCGGCGCTGATCCAGTCTTTCGCGGAATCTTCTTCGAGAATTTTATTGTATGATCGTGAAGCCGGATCATCCACACAGCGTGTCCATTCCGTGAGGGGATAATACGGTAATCGGACTCCTTCCGGTGATTCAGGATTGATCCCGTACACCCGGGATTCAATGTCAAATATCCCCGCCGGTGAACGTTGATCACCCTCTTGTTTCATCCGATCTCCTTTTTGCTCCGGATGCAATCCCTTCCCCCAGGCAAGCCCATTTTTGCCGAACGACACCGGAAATACAAAACGATGTTTTATCCATCCGGAATTGCTTTTTTCAAAGAGATGGATCGACCCGGATTGAGAATCCCAATCATCCGCGATGGCAACGATTAATTGCTGTGCTTCGTTGAGCTGCGAAAATCCGCACACTGGCAGCATTATCACCACAAGCAACACACAGATTATTTTCACGAATTTTCTTTCATTGGAAAATTTCACCATTTTTTGTATTTTACTGCAGAAATAATCGGAATGTAGCGCAGCCCGGCTAGCGCACTACCTTGGGGTGGTAGGGGTCGCGGGTTCGAATCCCGCCATTCCGACATAAAATAGAAAAAGTCTCTGTGAAATACAGAGACTTTTTTTTATG
>CAZRWF010000040.1:3562-23574 GCA_964603685.1 uncultured Chitinophagaceae bacterium | reverse complement strand
CCCACCGCATCGGCGGGGGAATCGACGATATCCGCGTTTTTTTTACAGCCGGAAAGGGAAAAAAAGACGAAGACAACAACGGCAGCGATGTGTTTGAACATTTCTTGATCCTAATTTTATTAAATATACCGAAAGATCGAGCACCATTCAATGAATGTGTTCCGTTTCTTTAAGATTCTCTAACTTTTTTCAACGCGATTTTTATCGTACCATTCCCTGTCTCTACTCCGGACCTATGATGAGCAAACCGCTTTTTTTAATTTTTCTTTTTGCCGCTCCGTTCCTTATTTCGCAGAACCGGTTTTTGCTGCATGTAAATGCGAACGGCCGGCAGGAAGCACTGCCGATCCGGCCGAATGAACGGATTGCCGATGCCGTTGTTCGGTTCGGATCTTCCGGCGAGCGGATCTCCGGCATTCAGTTCTTGGATTCGTTGAAATTCTTCCAAAAAAGTTCCGACCTCTCGTACGAATTCGGAAATCTCGAGGAAGAGATGATGTTGCAGTGGTACATGCCGGCGGGGGACGGATTTGTCCGTGAAGTCTGTTGGGCCATCGCCAGCGATGTCGGTGCGACGCAGGAGGTGAATGTCCGGCTCTGGTACCCGAATCCGCGGTTGAAGAATGTTCCCGCCACACAGATACAAAAAAACACCGGATATTACCCGAAGAGCGACGATCCGGTAAATCTCGTCACGCCGTACCGCGAATTGGCGACGGATACGACGTGGGTCTATCCTCCGAAAACATCCGACTCCCTCACCTATGCGTTCGATCCGCTCGGTGTGGAAGCGACATGGAAAAAAGGGGGCGTGAACGCACCGGTCTCCGCCTATTCCTGGCATTCCGTGAACCTGTTGACGACCGGGGATACGATGAAATTCCAGGAAGATCAGTTGATCGGTTTTACCATCCTGAACACCGCTAAAACTTCCGTCGGCGCGCGGCAGGAGGTCGCGTCGCTGCCGAATCCCGATCCTCCCTTCCATTCGTACAAATTTTATCCCCGCGGCCGGTTGTCCACCACCGATCGCGGCTGGTGGCTGCGCGGTGATTTTGATTGGGGAATGTATATGGTGGTGGAATATTTTTCCGCACCGAAGCCGAAGGTGACCTCCGAAAAATTATTAAACACCGCCGTCCTGACACCGAGAACGATCACGGCCGTCGTCAAAACGCAGAGCGCAGCCGATCCGGTGGAGGTGAAACTCTTTTCGAAAGTGGGAAAAGGGGCCTGGACAGCCTCCGCCATGACACGTACAGCGGGATTTGAGTTTACGGGAGAAATTCCGGCCGGTCAGCCCGATGACTCCGTCTACTATTATATCACCGCAAAGGATGATCTCGCCCGCACGACACAATCCCCCACCTATGCGTATCAGGTTCTGAAAAAAAATAAAAATCTTCTGCTTCTCTTCAACGGAAAAAATCTTCCGTCCGGCATTGTCGATCCCTCCATCTATCTGAAATTTACGATGAAGACCGATTTCGGCCAGGAACCGTATTATGATTTTTGTTATGTCAACCGGTATACCATCAAAGAACTCCCCGCATTGTTAAACCAATACAATGCCGTCATCGAGGTAACGGGGGACGGCGGCGCATTCGACATCTCCTCCTATGCGGCCCAATGGTTGGAACAAAGCGCCTCCCTCCCCGCCGGAAAAAAAAGATATTATCTGTGGGCGGATCAGGACCATGGATTCATCAGTAATTACGCCGACACGGTTTTTGCCGATACAGATCATCACGTGAAATATTTCGGCGTGAAAGGACTCATCAATCAGGATTTTCCCCGGACTGTCAATAATTTCCGCGAAGTGAATTTTCCGTGGCGTTTGAGCGTCACGGCAAAGATCACCGGCGACGCGGTGTTCGGTTTTATTCCCGGTGCGATGCAGAAGGACACGGTATCGCTTTGGTATCACCCGTATTATGAGGTCCCTCTTTTTACAAACCGCATGGACGAGATTCAACCGGCCGCATCCGGCGAAGTGATCTTCACCGATTTTTCCACCGGGAAACCGGTCGGCATGCGGACCGTTGATCCGAACGGCCGCTGGCAGTCATATTTTTTCACCTTCGACTGGATGGCGCTGGAGTTCCGCAGCGACACTTCGACGCAAAAATATTCGTACCCGTTCCTGGACCCGAAATATCAGTGGATCGTGGATGTCCAGAACATCGGAAAAACATTCGCCCAACTTCCGGGAACAACACCGGTATCGGTCCGTGACGTCGTTCCCGCGTCATTCGCGGTGAAGCAAAATTACCCTAACCCGTTTAATCCCTCCACGTCGATCGAATTTTCGCTTCCGGAATGGCAGCACGTTTCGCTGACCGTATTCGATCTTCTCGGAAAGGAAATCGCTACTCTCGCCTCCGGTCCATTCCGACCGGGCCGGTATTCCGTCCGTTGGGATGCAACAGGCCTTCCCAGCGGTGTCTATTTTTACCGCCTCACGGCCGGCCGTTATTCCGAAACACGACGAATGGTGCTGATCAAATAACGGCGCACCGTTGCACGTTCCTTCTATTCGTTCTGCTTCATCCATGAATTCCCGAATGGGATAGTCACACAATTCACTTTCTCTTTCACGCATTTCGCCGTATCTTTACCGGAGAAAATGAACGAAGCAGGACGAAAACATCGCCCGCACTTCGGACACCGCACTTCCACACCACTCAAACAGAGTCTTTATGGTCATCACCAACAAAACCGTTCTCGTTCTCGGCGGATGGGGCCTTGTCGGCTCCGCTATCTGCCGCAAATTGATGGACGAAAAACCGAGCAAGATCATCCTCACTTCCCTGAAAGAATCCGAAGCAAAAGAGGCGTGCGCAACCATGCGCCGGGAATACCCCAAAGCGCCGAAGAACATGTTCGTGCCGTGGTGGGGAAATATTTTTGTGCGAAACGAATTTAAGGACTTGTCGCGCGACGAGATTCTCAACGATCCGGCCAAACGGGTGAAATTTCTCGACGACATCCTGGAAGAACTCAGTGCGGAGGTGCTGGAACGGTCCGCTCTGTTCCAACTGATCAACAAATACAAACCGGACGTTGTGGTGGATTGTATCAACTCCGCGACGGCAATCGCGTATCAGGACATCTTCCAAAGCTCCCGCGATGTGATGCTGGCGTTGAAGAAAGACTCGACCAACGTCCGCGATGCGGTGGAAAAACTTCTTGCGACGCAATATACTCCCCAGTTGATCCGTCACGTGCAGATATTTTACCGTTCCATGAACATCGCCAACACCGGTATCTATGTGAAGATCGGCACGAGCGGCACCGGCGGAATGGGATTAAATATTCCGTACACGCACAGCGAAGAGAAACCATCCCGCGTTCTCCTTTCCAAATCGGTCGTTGCCGGCGCCCACACCATGTTACTGTTCCTCATGGGCCGCACACCCGATGCGCCGATCACCAAAGAGATCAAACCGACCGGCGCCATAGCATGGAAAAAAATCGCGTACGGCGAAATTGCCAAACGGGGAAAACCGATCGACTTGTACGACTGCCCGCCTGATCAGGGGATCGAACTCAAGGGAAAATTTACGATCAAACGGGACGGCACCTCCGGAGCAACGGGAGAACATCTCAAATCCGTGTTTATCGACACCGGCGAAAACGGCATTTTTTCCCGCGGTGAATTTGAAGCAATCGCCACGCCGGGACAGATGGAGTTTGTCACACCGGAAGAGATCGCCGACTCCGTGCTGTACGAAATCCGCGGCGGAAATACCGGTCACGATATCATCAACGCGCTGGACAACGCGACGCTCTCCCCCACCTACCGGGCGGGATTTATGTTCCAGGGCGCTCTCGAAAAAATGAAACAACTCGAAAAGGAGCACAACACTAACAGCGTCGCATTCGAAATGCTCGGCCCGCCGCGGTTGTCCAAACTGCTCTATGAAGCGCACTTGTTGAAAAAACTGTACGGAACGGTGAATACCGTGCTCAAAACTCCGGCCAAGGCCATTTCCGAAGCGGCAACGGCCTTGCTCTCGGCTGATACGGCGCTCCGTTCGCAGATCATCTCCATCGGAATCCCGATCCTGATGCCGGACGGCAAAACGCTCCTTCGCGGCAACGACGTGAAGATCCCCGCGTTCCGGGGAGTGAACGAACTTCCCGTCACCGCGGATTCCATCAACGATTGGGCACACAACGGATGGATCGACTTGCGGACCGGCAATATGGAACAATGGAAGACCCGGCTGGCGGTGATCAAACAAGAGGTGAAGCTGTACACGGAAAACGACACCAGCTCCCGCAATTTCCGCACACTGGAGTATTGGTCCAACTTCGACGACATCGACGCCGGCAAGATCGTCGGCTGGATCTTCACCGAAGAAGAAAAAGGGAAAAGAATGAAATCATAACGAACGGACCGTGTGCGATCCGGAAACCGCCGTCCATGACGGCGGTTTCGCATTTTAAAGTGTTTCTTTGTTGTCGCCGATATTTTTTTATATTACGGAAACGAAACGATCGGTCAGAATGAACTTTGAACGTCTCCAACGGCTTCCTCCGTACGTTTTTTCCGTCGTCAACGATCTGATGTCGACGGCACGAAAAAACGGCGAAGATGTTATCAATCTCGGCATGGGAAACCCCGATCAGCCGACGCCGAAACACATCGTCGAAAAACTGAACGAAGCATCGCACAAAACTGCCAATCACCGCTACTCGTCATCCAAAGGGATCTATAAACTGAGGGTCGCCGTGTGCGACTGGTATCGGCGGAAATTCGATGTTGCGCTCGATCCGGACACGGAAGCGGTGGCAACTATTGGTTCGAAGGAAGGATTGGCGCATCTGGCGCTCGCCGTCTCCGGTCCCGGCGATACCGTCCTCTGCCCCACCCCGGCCTATCCGATCCATCCCTATGCGTTCGTCATCGCCGGAGCGCAGGTGATCCATGTGGATCTCTTCCCGATCGAGTCGTTTCTCGACCGCGTATCGGCCGCGTATATCAACACCCATCCGAAACCGAAATTCCTCGTTCTGAATTTCCCGAATAATCCGACCACCGCCTCCGTCGATACGGAATTTTTCGAACGGGCCGTTGCGTTCGCCCGCACCCACGGCGTCATCATCATCCATGATCTCGCCTACGGTGATTTGGGATTCGACGGTTATCAAGCCCCCTCCATTCTGCAGATCCCCGGAGCAAAAGAGGTGGCGGTGGAATTCACCACCTTGTCCAAAAGTTACAACATGGCGGGCTGGCGGGTCGGATTCTGCGTCGGGAACAAGGAGATCGTCGGCGCATTGGTGAAGATCAAAAGTTATTTGGATTACGGAATGTTTCAAGCCGTACAAATCGCCGCGATTGCGGCACTTAATGGACCGCAGGATTGCGTGGATGAGATCCGCAATCGATACCGGTCCCGCCGTGACGTGCTGGTCGACGGATTAAACCGGTCAGGATGGAAGGTCGAATATCCGAAAGCGTCGATGTTCGTCTGGGCGGATATTCCGGAATCGATGCGGCAATTCGGCTCGTTGGAGTTTGCTACGCTCCTGGTGAAAGAAGCGAACGTCGCGGTCTCCCCGGGAATCGGATTCGGGAATGCGGGCGACCGCCATGTCCGGTTCGCGCTGATTGAAAATGAAGAACGGATCCGTCAAGCGGTCCGCGGCATCAAACAGGTCGTTCAACGGTATTCCTCATGATGTTTCGAACGCGACATATCGTCGTCCTGTTATTCGCGGCGCTTCCGATCTTCACGGACGCGATTCCGGCGCAGCAGCATTTTAATGTCACCTTCCGGCTCGATTTTTCCTCCGTCGATGCGTTGATTCAGTTGACCGAAGGGAAAATCGCCAATGTGGACCGTGTGGCGGAACTACGCGGAAACCAGATCGCCGCAGCGACGAGCGCACTCTTGGCGCGGGAACCGTATTCCCGGCAGAAGTTTTCCGCCGCGTTGGACCGGTTTCGCAACGGTGCCGGTCTCGCCGAAGATATTTTCGGACTGAGCGACGCGGTGAAATTCCTTCCCCAATTGAAGGAATTGTCGAAGGAATCCAAACGCCGCAACCTCGATCGAAAAGTACTCGCCACCATCTCTCAATTTTTTCCCCCGAACGCCCGCATCTCGGCCTCCATCCCTGTCTACTTCGTGGCATTGGGAAACGAAAATGCCGCGGCATTCGTCCGCAGCATTGTGTGGCGGGACAATATTCCGGTGTTCGTTGCGGAAGGTGACGGAGAACCGACCATCGTGGTCAATCTCACGCGGTCGGTCGAACATCTGCCGGGGGTGAACATTCAGATCGTCGACATGATGAGCACGCTGGCGCATGAAGCGTTTCATGCCGTCTTCGGCGTGTATCAACAGTCCAACCCGGTCTGGAAAAGTTTGCAACAACGACCCGAACCGTATTGGGTTCTCGCCGAAGTGGCTCAGAATGAAGGGATCGCATACTTGATTTCTCTCCAACAGCGGTCGGGCGGAAATATGAATCCGCAACAAATTGCTTCCGCACAGAAATCCGTCGCGGAGTTGAATGAAGCGCTCCGCGAATTGACCGATCCCGGGGTTTCGCCGGCACGGGCGCGGGAATTGATCCTGAATTCGAATCTTTCCGGCTCCTACGAAAAAAATTACGGCGCCACGGCTGGCCTGTACATGGCCCATATGATCGAATTGAAATTGGGAAGAACCGCGCTAACGGAGACGCTGGATTTCGGTATCGCCGATTTTTTCGAAAAATATCAGAGAGTCGCGGAGTCGAACGGGGGAGTTCCTCCCTTCGATGAGGGAGTCCTGAAGATGTTGCTGCGGTAAAAACGGCGTCGCCGCATGAGGGATGCGGCGACGATAAAACGTTATTCGAATCGGAGCGCTTCGATCGGATCGAGATTCGCCGCTTTCCATGCCGGATACACGCCGAACACAATGCCGATGAACGAACAGAAAATAATCGCCGTGATATTCATCTGCAGTGCGGTAAAGTCGAGGAATGGCGTCTGCAGAATGGCGACCGAGTTGTTCCACGGATACACCGGCGGCGCCTGCAGTAGCAACGATACGATATTCCCCATGATCGATCCGGTGATAATGCCGATCACTCCTCCGATCTGAGAAAAAACAACCGCTTCGGTCAGAAATTGCGACAACACATTCGATTTTGTGGCACCCAGCGCCTTCCGGATGCCGATCTCTTTGGTCCGTTCGGTCACCGACACCAGCATGATGTTCATGATCCCGACACCCGCCGCCAGCAGTGCGATACACGCGATACCGACTGCTCCGATTTTGATCATGAACGTGGTCTCATTAAACTGTGCGATCACTGTTTCGTTGGAAAAGATCTCAAAATCATCCGGTTCACCCGGAGGCACTTGCCGGATGACGCGCAATATCCCCCGGGCGGATTCGAGGACTTCGTTGTACGTGTTTTGATCTTTCGCCGTCACCATGATGTTCACCGACCGGTCCTTGCCGTAGATGTTCATATGGGTTGTAATCGGAATGACCACCATATTCCCCTGATTGCCGCCGAGCACCGATCCCTTATCCTCCAGCGTCCCGATCACTTTGTATTGTATCCCGTCCACGCGGATCAATTCGCCGATCGGATTGCCGAACGGAAATAATTTTTTGATGATGTCGTTTCCGATCACGGCAACCTTCGCCGCGGACTGGACCTCCTGGTTGTTGAACGAACGGCCGTATTCCACATCCCAGTTATTCGTCGCCAATCCGTCCGCCGATTCACCCGGCACTTGCACGCTGGGGTTGGTCTTCAGGTTTTTATATTCCGCAACCTTGCCGCCGCTCCATACTTCCAATCCGACATGTTTGGCGTTCTTCAGCCGTTCATAAAACAATTCCGCCTGTTCGTAGGTGATATCCTTGCGGTTCCGGTAACGGCGGCGGTCTCCATCGTTAAAATTTCCCTGGGGATATTTCTGAATCTGGAATGTGTTCGCGCCGAGCTGACTGACGCCGTTTTCAATCGCATTCTGCAAAACTCCCATCGCCGTCATCACCCCGATGATCGAAAAGACACCGACGCCGATGCCGAGCAACGTCAATACCGATCGCAGCTTATTGATGCGGATCGCATTGAGTGCCATTCCGATGCTTTCTTGTAATTGCATACCGTCGTGTTCTTTCTGAAATTATTCGTGGCGTAATGCTTCCACAGGATCCATTTTGGACGCCCTGTTCGCCGGTAAAAATCCGGATACCACTCCGACCAACACCGAGATCAATAATGCGATCCCGACCACCGACAACGGCATCGATGTCGGCAGAATCTGATTGATCAACAAACTGAGCGGATAAGAAATAATGATGCCGATAACGCCCCCCAACAACGCGAGTGCCGCCGATTCAATAAGGAATTGGAGAAGGATGGTGGAACGTTTGGCGCCGATCGCCTTCCGAATGCCGATCTCCTTCGTCCGCTCCGTCACCGACACGAACATGATGTTCATGATGCCGATGGCTCCCACGAATAACGAGAGAGCGGTGATGAAGAGTCCGATCCCGGCGATCACTCCCCCGATCTGATTAAACGTTTGGATGAACATTTCCTGTTGGTTGATCGCAAAATCGTCCTTCGCCCCCGGCTTGACGCCGCGTACTTTGCGAAGGATCCCGCGCAACTCCTCTTTCGTATTCTCCAGGTCGTTGATGTTCGCCGCTTTCACGTGGATATCCATGCCGCGGCGCATATTGGCAAACTTTTGCAAAAAGTTGGTGATCGGAATGATGGCGCGATTATCCATGTCCATCCCGAGAAAATTCCCCTGTTTCGCAACCACTCCCACCACGCGGAAGGTGTGCGAACCGATTTTCACATTTTTTCCCAGCGGCGTTTCGTTCGGAAATAGTTTTTCCGCCACCGTGTAGCCGAGTACGGTCACCGGACGGTCGCCGTTCGATTCCGCTTGAGAGAAAAATCGGCCCATCTCCATATTCAACCCCGCCACCTGCACGTATTGTTCGTTCGCGCCGATGACGATGATCCCGTCCGAACTGAGACTGCGGTATTTGATCGGCACCCGGCTGCCCGTCACCGGACTGACGGCGCTGAGCGTCGTACCTTGATCGCGGACCGCCTTAAATTGCCGCAAATCGATATTCTTTCGGTTCCTGGCGTCCCACCATTCCTCATTGCTCGAAAACCAGGAAAATTTTTGCACGAAAAGTACGTCCGCACCGATCTTCGACACCATCTCGTTGAATGCGCGGCTCATTCCCTCGATCGCCGTTCCCATCAGCGTCACGGAAACGATCCCGATCACGATGCCGAGCGTCGTCAAAACGGACCGCATCTTGTTCGCGCGAATCGCCTGGAACGAGATGCCGAGTCCTTCTTTTATTTCATATGCAAAATCCGTGATCTTCATAGGGTCACCTGATGTGGGATGGTGTGCTGTTACGCGTGAACACCCGGAAGCACCCGGTTGTCCACGTTCAAATCGCTTTCGACCATTCCGTCGCGAACGCGGATGATCCGGTGAGCATGGCGTGCGATGTCTTCTTCATGTGTCACCAGAATGATCGTGTTCCCTTGTGCATGGAGTTCGTTGAACAATCCCATAATTTCCACACCGGTTTTGGAATCGAGATTACCGGTCGGCTCGTCCGCGAGGATGATCGACGGTTTTGTCACCAACGCGCGGGCAATCGCCACCCGCTGCCGCTGACCGCCGGACAATTCGTTCGGTTTATGATGCATACGATCGGCGAGTTTCACATGCGCCAGGGCCTCTTCCGCCAGCGCTTTCCGGTCCGATTTTTTCATGCCGGAATAAATCAACGGCAGCTCCACGTTGTGAAGGGCGTCCGACCGGGCCAACAGGTTGAAGGTTTGGAAAACGAAGCCGATTTCTTTGTTCCGGATCTTCGCCAGTTCGTTGTCGTTCATATCGCTCACGTTCACGCCGTTGAACTCATACAATCCGGAGGTCGGCGTATCGAGGCAGCCGAGCACGTTCATCAACGTCGACTTCCCCGAACCGGAGGGACCCATGATCGCCACATATTCATTTTTTTTGATCTGAACGGAGACGTCGACGAGCGCATTCACTTCGACGGTTCCCATGATATACGTTTTTTTGATGTTTTTGATGTTGATGACGGGCTGCATAGGGTCCTTATAATTCTTTGATTTTTTTGTTCGCGGCATCGGCACGGCGGCCGTTCGGCTCCACCGTCAGGAACCATTGATAGGTCTCTTTCGCTTTTTTCTTGTTCCCTTGGAATTCATAACATTCGGCCAGCGAAAAAATCGACGGTCCGAACATCTTGTCGATCGCGATGGCATCCTGATACTTATCGATCGCCTGATCAAATTTCTTTTCCGACTTTAATACATCGGCGTAACTGTCGTGTGCATCGGGATTTTTCGGTTCCAGTTCGATGTATTTTTTCATTTGCACGGCGGCATCAGCGTACCGTCGCTGATTCATGTAAAAATATCCGAGCTGCTTATACCCGTTCCCTTTGGCCGGTTCCGCGCCGATCGCTTTTTTGATTTGCCGTTCCGCTTCCGTCGAGTCTTTCTTCACCCGGGCATAATAATTCGCGAGCATCAAATATCCGCGGAGAGGATTCAGCGCAACGACCGCCGTCGCCTGTTCGAACGCTTTTTCTTCGCTCCCTCCCATGATACCCGGCGCCATGACATAGTAGTTATAGAGAGCCGCTCGGGCATCCACGTTCGACGGATCCAATTCCGACGCCCGCAGGAACGCGTTTTTGATCTTCGGTGCCAGAAATCCCTGCGAGATCACATTCGCCGACATCGCTTGCTGGCCGAGGATCTGTCCCCGCAGAAGATGATACTTCGCCACGTTGTCGCTCAGATCGATCGCTTCGTCGATTTCGTCTTCCGCGTCATCCAACTGCAGTTGCATCATCAGCGTCAACGCGAGGTAATAGCGGGATTCGCTGTCGCGGGAGTTTTTGTCGACGGCCTCCTGGAAATATTTCTTCGCTTCCGGCAGCTTGCGCTGTTCGATCAGCCGAAGACCGGTGCTGTCGGTTTTCGCCGAAAGCACCGCACCGAGCATCCAGACCAGAATAAGAAGTTTACCGATGATTGTCATGCGACAACTGTATTATTTCTGTTCGCCCGGTTTGCCCATGGCGAATTTCGCCTGGGAATTTTCCACTTTCACCACGGCACCGTCTTCGAGTTCCCGATTGATCGCTTTATAACTGCCGCTCACCACTTCCATCTCTTCGGACATGCCGTCCACGATCTCGACATACCCTTCGTCGTTGATCCCGCGTTTTACCGGGACCATTTTCGCTTTTCCGTTTTCAACGACAAACACGCATTCGACCGGCCGTTCATTCATGGACAAACCGCCGCCGCCGGCCGGGCCGCCGGTATTTTCCGCTTTCGGTGCTCCTTCGCCTTCTTTTGCTTTCGGCGCACGCGTGGTGACGCTTTGAATCGGCACCGCGATGGCCCCTTTTTTCGTTTCCGTTTCGATGTCGGCAGTCATAGACATACCGGGACGAAGTGCAATATCCTTATTCAAAACGCGGATCTTTACCTCAAAGTTCGTCACTTCTTCCTGCGTGCCGAGTCCTTTGGATTTCGCCGTATTCGCAATTTCATACACCACGCCGACGAATTTTCTGTCCGGATACGCATCGATGGTAATCCGGGCGGTATCGCCGATGGAGATGGTGATAATATCATTCTCGCCGACATCCACGCGCGCTTCCATCATGGAGAGGTCCGCCACCGTCATAATCTGCGTCCCCTGCGTGAAACTGCTGCCGCTCACCCGTTCGCCGAGTTCGGACAGGAGTTGAGAAACCGTGCCGTTCATCGGCGAATAAATCGTCGTCTTTGCGAGACTTTCTTTCGCATCACGAAGCGATGCCAGCGCCTGTTGTACGCCTGCCTGCGCCGATTCATGCTGTGATTTCGTCACATTATACGTCGTTTTAGCGGCAATAAATTCCTGATCGGAGAGCAATTTTTTCTCGAACAATTCCTGAGCACGTTTATATTCCGATTCCGCTTTTTCCAAATTGGACTTTTGAAGGTTTAACGTAGCCCGTGCGGATTGAAGACCGGCTTCCGCGCGATCGACTTGTGCTTGATACTGATCCGGTTTGATGCGGACAAGCAATTCACCACGTTTCACTTTGTCCCCTTCTTTCACCGGGAGCGCCGTGATTTCGCCGCTCACCTCTGCATTGATCTTTACCATCGTTTCCGGCTGGATTTTTCCCGAGGCGTTGACGACTTGTGTAATCGTCCGCAGGGAGACTTTTTCGGTCTGCACTGCGATGATATTCTCTTTTTTACTTCCGAGAAGGACCACAAGCACCAGAATGACCGCCACAACGCCGATTCCGGAGAAGATGAAAAGTTTCTTTTTATTTTTTTTGCCGTTTGCCATAACTACTCCCTTGGATGATAGAAATTAAAACTTTTCGCGTCCGACCGCGATCCTGAACTGCAGTTTCGCGTACACAAAATCATACGACGATGACACTTTATTGCTGATGGCCTGCGTGTAATTGGCGGTTGCCACCAGCAGGTCCAACAACGTATTGGATCCGAGATTGTACCGCTCTTCGGCTATGCGGCGGTCTTCTTCAGCCGATTTTACATTTTTTAACGAAACGTCGTACCGTTTACGGGCTGTTTCCAGGCTCAATAAGGCTGCCCGCACATCTTTCGCCACGCGACGTTTCGCCTCTTCTACCTGCTGTTCGGCTAATTCAAAATTCAGTTGGCTGGTCTGCGTTTGTGTGCTCACGGAAAAGCCGTTGAAAATGGGAATCGAAAGGGACAATCTCCAGTTCCAATTTTTGGAGTCCGTCAATGTCGAAAAATCATTACCGGAATAACCGTACCCTGCCCCCAAACTGAGCGAAGGATAATGACCGGAACGGGCGATCGTCAGATCGTTGGCGGAAATTTCTTTCGCAAGCAGTGTTGATTGATAGTCCGGCCGCGTCTGAAGTGCCTCTTGCACCAGTCTGTTATAGTCGTTGTATTCTTCTTTTAAAGAATCGGCATATAATGTCTCGATCTGCTGAAGCACGCTCTCATCTTCGAACAGAAAATCTTTGGTGCCGTCCAATGCCAGCACGAATAACAGGTCCTGCTTGGAGTTGACGAAGTTGCTTTCGGCATTGATCAATGCCAATTCATCGTTGGCGGTTTGCACTTGTTGACGATACAGATCGGCTTTGGCAACGGCACCGACTTTGTTTGATTCTTCGATGCGGGAAAGCTGCTGCTGGCTGCGTTTGAGATTTTCTTGACTCACTTTCAACAACTGTTCATTCCGAAGGACGGTCAAATAGGCCTGCTGAACGGCGAGCACCGTATTTTGTTTTTGTCGTGCAAAGTTGAATGCGGCGGCATCGGCCGACGAGGATGCCCGGCTCAGCGACGATGTATTCCGAAATCCGTCGAACAGTGTCACGTTGGTATTCAATCTGGCGCTGACCGATCCATTGGCATTTATCACGTCGCCGGCCAGCGTCGTTGTGGTCGAACCGCTGCGGCCCATGCTGGCGGAGGCGGACAACGAAGGAATAAAATCACCGTAGGCCGCCGTCACATTGGCTTCGGAAATTTGCATGGAGTTTTTGGAGCGGATAACATCGATATTTTTTTCGAGTGCGGTTTGAATAGCTTGTTGCAGAGTCAGCTTTTCTTGCGCCGGTGCCTGAAGGATAAAAAACATCGAAAACAGCGCAAAAGTGAGGTATTTTTTCATTACGATCTCCAAAATTGAACAAAACTAGGTGATTTTAACGGTTCTGATGTGCAAAAGTTACAAATATCCTTGTAAATCTTTGACGAACGGGGGCGTTCTTTGTTTAACGGTTGAGAGAGAATTATACTTCGCGGGAGTCGTAACTGCGGATCACTTCATCTTTAATCTCCAGTAAGTACTGCAATGCCGGATCGTGTTCGTTCGGTATCCGGCCGTCGAGTATCGCCTCTTCGATTTTTGATTTTAATACGCCAACAAGTTTTCCAGCCGGAAGGTTGCAGATCGCCATAATTTCATCCCCGCGAACGGGTGGTTGAAACGCCCGCAGCCGGTCTTTTTCTTCCACTTCTTTCATTTTTGCCGACACACGGTCGTAATTTTCGGAATATTGACGCACCAGTTTCGGATTTTTCGACGTAATGTCCGCACGGCATAACGTCATCAGATCATCGATCTCTTCACCGGCTTCGAACAGGATGCGACGCACGGCGGAATCGGTCACCGCTTCATCCACCAGCTGCATCGGACGCTGGTGCAGACGAACGATTTTCTCCACGTACGGTACACGGTCCATCGGCAATTTCAACCGGCGAAAAATATGTTTCACCATCCGCGCACCGATCTCCTCGTGCCCGTGAAAGGTCCAACCGGTCCCTTCGATGAATTTTTTTGTCTTCGGTTTCGCGATGTCGTGCAGCAGCGCCGCCAATCGAAGGTACGGATCATCCGTCATCGTGCTGATATTGTCCAGTACTTGGAGCGTGTGCAGGAAAACGTCCTTGTGATGATGGTCCTGCCGCTGGTCCACGCCGGAGAGTTCGGCCACTTCCGGAAAGACCAATGCCATAATGCCGGTATCAAATAAAAGTTTTAATCCGACGGAAGGTTTGGGACTGGCGATGATCTTCATCAGTTCGTCCGTGATCCGTTCCTGCGAGATAATGGAGAGACGCTCTTTCATGGGTGGGATCGCGGCAATCGTCCGATCATCGATGGTAAATCCGAGCTGCGATGCAAAACGGATGGCCCGCATGATCCGGAGCGGATCGTCGTCGAATGTCGCGGCGGGATCGAGCGGCGTCCTGATCCGACGCGCGGCGAGGTCCGCCCGGCCGTCGTACGGATCGCGCAATTCCCCCCAGTGCTGTTTGTTGATGGAGATCGCCATCGCATTGATCGTAAAATCCCGCCGGGAAAGATCCTCTTCGAGCGTCCCTACATCAACGAGCGGATTCCGCGACGACCGGTCGTACCGTTCTTTCCGGGCGCCGACAAATTCGATCTTTCCCTGTTCGGTCGGCAGCATGGCCGTGCCGAATTTTTCATAAGTGACAATTTTTTTTTGACGGTATGTCACTGCGACTTCTTCCGCGAATTCGATGCCGTTCCCGACCACCACTATATCGATGTCGGTGACCTCTTTCCCCAACAGCTTATCCCGCACGTAACCGCCGACCACGTACGCTTCCAACGATCGTGCATCGGCCACCGCACCGATCCGCGAGAGCCACGGATTTTGTATTTCAATGTTCGTCATCGCGTCATACCGAAAATTTTTGTACGTGGATCTTCTGCATAATCTGCTGCGCCACATCGAGCGCCATCCGGCCATCCTCGCCGTTCACCACCGGACGGGTGCCGTTCTGCACCGCGGAGATGAACGATTCGAGCTCATATTTTAACGCATTGATCTTTTTGATTTCCGGTTGTTCGTAAATGATGTTCCTCTTCTTTTTCCCTTCCCCGATCTGGCCGAGAAGCATGGTGGACCACAGACTCCCTTCTCCCTCGTTGCCGAGACGGAAGACATCGGCACTTCCCTGCTGAAAATCGATGGCGATGTACGCATTGCTTTGAAACATCCGCATCTTCCGCATTTTCGTCCGCGAGATTCTGCTCGAGGTGACATTCGCCACACAACCGTTTTCGAATTGCAGCCGTGCGTTGGCGATATCGGGCGTTTCAGAAACGACCGCTACGCCGTTCGCGTCGATCTGTTTGACCGGAGAGTTGACCAGGCTGAGAATGATGTCGATATCGTGGATCATCAGGTCGAGCACGACGGCAACGTCCGTACCGCGGGGATTAAACTGCGCCAGCCGGTGCGATTCAATGAACATCGGATTCAGCCGGTACGCTTCGAGAGATACAATGGCCGGGTTGAACCGTTCGATGTGGCCGACTTGAATGACCGCGTTGTTCTTTTTTGCGAGGGCGATCAATTCGTCCGCCTCCGCCAGCGTGGAAGTGATCGGCTTCTCGATGAGCACATGTTTTCCGGCGGATAACGCCTCTGCAGCGACGGCATGATGGGTGGTCGTGACCGTGGCAATGCTCACCGCATCAACCGAGGCAAGAAGATCACCGATGCGGGAAAACGGTTTTACGGAATATTTCGCCGCAATGTCGTTCCGTTTCCCTTCGTTGACGTCATACACTCCCACAAAGTCGGCCGTGGGAATTTCCGCGTACATTTTGGAATGGAGGGAGCCGAGATGCCCCACTCCGATCACGCCGATCTTCAATTTTTTCATGCGATCATTTCGCTTTTTGGATATTGATTAATAGTGGCAGTTTGCGTGACGGAGCGGAGGAAACCGACCGCTGCAAATGATCGTTGGTGCCGGGATTCCTGCCGCGGACCATGCCGATCACCCGGTCCACGCCGCCGAAACGCCGGTCTGTATAATAGACGAGGGCGGTGTACCTGTTGATTGTTCTCCAATCATTTCCTTCGAGCGCCAGCCAATCCTGATCGACAACGGCACCCGATTCCTCCACCCTTCCGAGGACAAATTGATAGTCATACACCCCGCGCCGCAGCCAATGGCGGATTTTCAATAAACCATCCGACGGATCGGCTTTTAATTCGTACCGGGCATCCGGGATCCAATCCGAAAAACTGCCAACGAGAAACACGGAATGTTTCGGCAACGAGGAAAGTCGGAGCGATTGTTCCACTTCGAGATAGTCCGACCATTGGCCGGTAAACGGTTTTAATTTCGCCGCACCGTTCGCATCCGGTTTGGATTGCCATTGAAAACGGGAAACATCCGGTTGATCGCGCACGATCGCCGTCCGGCCGTTGGGATACGCGAGTGTCGACGAAAGGTCCAACCGCCGGTATTCATTGGACGGCGACACGGTGCGGATCCAAAAAGTTTTTTTTGCCGACGTCACGTTTTCCACGAAGGTGTGGGGATCGGTATCACTCACGTCAATTCTGTACGGCGCAAGAATCCTCCAATTCGGGATGATGTCCACCCGGCGGACGTCGGAATGATAAATGCTGTTTTCGTCCGCCGCCGTGTACGCATCGGGAATCTCCACATCGACGCTGACATTGAGCATTTGATTGTACGGGGGATCAAAATCCGGATGATAACGGTTTTCGATTGTCATCGCCGTCGCAACGGTCTGTTCGGCGAGAATAAACCTCCCCGAGGCCAGGACCGACCGTTCGTTCTTCGATTCCACGATGTAAAACAGATAATTTCCGGAAAACGCGAATCGCACGAAGTTTTTATCGTCGGGGAAAGAGTTTTTGAAACGATACGTATAATTCGAAACGCCGTTCGGCGCGGCAGTGAACGAGAGCTGCTCCGCCGGACGAAGATCGGGGGGATTGATAAAGGAATTGTCGTCCGCCACCCAATCCCGCGATGCGTGTTTGAAGATGATTTTCAGATCCGGAACCAGAGACGTATTGATGTCGAATTCAATGGTAATCCGCTCTCCGGAGACGATAATGGGAGGACGGTATTCGTCATCGTTGGCATACGTGCGAAGGCCGAATATTTCTGTCTGCGCCGACAGAACGGCCGAGGTCAGGAAGAACAACAGAAAATGGTTCATCGATGTTTTTTATTGATAAATGCTGCGGATCCAGTCGGAGAATTCCCCGACATCGTGAAAAAGAAAATCGGGCTGTAATTTGACCACTTCCTGCTTCCCGTAGGAATCCCACACAACGGAGGCGACATCCACGCCGGTCTCACGCGCCGCTTTGATATCCGCTACGGCGTCTCCCACCATCAACACACGATCGGGGGTCAGGCCGTAGTGCGTCAAAATTTTCCGGATACCGTCGCCGGAGGGTTTGTGTCGCACCACATCATCGCCGGTGACCGTCATGTCAAAGTACGAACTAATTCCGAATTGTTCGAGCGTGATATCGGTGGTGATTCTCCCTTTTCCGGTGAAAAGCCCGATCGTTACGTTCCGCGAACGGAGAAATTCCAGGATTTCCCGGATGCCGGGATATATCGATGCCAAAACGGAATGACGGTCCGTGTAAAAGCGATAATACTCATCCATGGCGTCGGTGATGTGTTCGGGACCGATAATCGCTTTGACGGCGTCCAACTCCGGGGGACCGAAATACGAAACGATTTCCGCCGGTGTGAGACGTTTCCGGATATATTTTTCGGCAACGTGATTGAAGGAATCGTAGATCAATTGATTCGTCTGCGTAACAGTGCCGTCCATGTCGAAAATACAGCAGGAATATTTTTTCATACAAATAAAAAAAGCGTCACGTTGCACGAGTGCAGCCGATGACGCTCGGAATGTTATCGAATATCAAATCAATCGCCGCAGGGTCTCCTGTTATGCGATCGTGACGTCTTTGGATAGATAAACATCCTGAATCGCATTCAGGATCGCCACGCCGTCTTTCATCGGTTTCTGGAACGCTTTGCGGCCGGAAATCAATCCCATGCCGCCGGCCCGTTTGTTGATGACGGCGGTTTTGACCGCATCGGCGAGATCGTTCGCGCCGGACGCGCCTCCGGAATTGATCAATCCAGCCCGACCCATATAGCAGTTTGCCACTTGATACCGGGTGAGGTCGATGGGATGGTCGCTCGTCAGTTTTTCGTACACCAATTTGTCGATCTTTCCGTAACTCGAGCCGCTCATGTTCAGCGCATTGTATCCGCCGTTGTTTTCGGGAAGTTTTTGCTTGATGATGTCCGCTTCAATCGTCACACCGAGATGATTCGCTTGTCCGGTCAAGTCGGCGGAGACGTGATAATCTTTCTCTTTCGTTTTAAAGGCATTGTTTCTGGTGTAACACCAAAGAATGGTCCCCATGCCGAGTTCATGCGCTTGCTGGAACATCTGGCTCACTTCCCAGATCTGCCGGCGGGATTCGGGGGCGCCGAAATATACGGTGGCGCCGACGGCGACACAGCCCATATCCCATGCCTGTTTGATGCTGGCGAAAAGCGATTCGTCATAGGTGTTCGGATAAGACATAAATTCGTTGTGATTGAACTTGAGGATGAACGGAATTTTGTGCGCATATTTTCGGGCGACCGAACCAAGCACGCCGAGGGTGGAGGCCACGCCGTTGCATCCCCCTTCGATCGCCAGTTTTACGATATTCTCTCCGTCGAAGTAGATCGGGTTCTTGGCGAAAGAAGCACCGCCGCTGTGTTCAATCCCCTGGTCTACCGGCAGGATCGACAGGTATCCGGTATGGGCAAGGCGGCCCGCACCGAACAGCTGTTGCAAGTTTTTCAGCACCGGGGTGGGACGGTCGGTTTGGATAAATATATCATCGACAAAAGTGGAGGACGGTATATGAAGTTGTTCTTTGGGTATGGTGGTGCAGCGATGTTCGAGCAGATGTTTTGCATCGGCTCCGAGAAGTTCGGCAATGTTCACGGCCATGGCGGTTTATCCTTCTGAAAAAAGAATTATTTCGCGATCAGTTTTTTATAGGCTTCCGCATCCAAAAGGTTTTTCACTTCTTCCGGATGGGAAAGTGTTACTTTAATCATCCATCCCCGTTCGTACGGTTCCTTGTTGACGAGTTCGGGTGAATCCTGGATCTCTTTGTTCAATTCCTTCACTTCACCGGAAATCGGTGCATACAGATCGGAGACCGCCTTTACCGCTTCCACGGTGCCGAACGATTGTCCCGATTCGATTTTTTTACCGATTGCCGGTAGTTCGATAAAAACGATATCCCCCAGTTCACCTTGCGCATACTCCGTGATGCCGATCGTGCCGACATTTCCTTCAATGCGGATCCACTCGTGGTCTTTGGTGTATTTTAATTCGGAGGGAAAATTCATAATAGTCTCGGTGGTTGATGTAGTTGAGAAATTTTTTTTACGGTTCAGTGTTACTGCTTCACGGTTTCAACGTTCAACGATTCAGAATCCTCTGTTTGTTGGTGGGGACATTCACTATCGACCCTCCTGCATAGGGCATCTGGCATCTTGCATCCGGCATCAGGCATCCGGCATCAGGCATCCGGCAT
>CAZRWF010000040.1:0-3552 GCA_964603685.1 uncultured Chitinophagaceae bacterium | reverse complement strand
GATGCATGATGCGGGATCAAATATACAATCCCTGCATCTTGCATCCCGCATCCCATTTTGCCGTTTCCGGCACTCAATTTTTCCTTGCGGATCAATCCTTGAAGTTGAACGTTTCAATAAACTTGGTGTCGAAGATCCCGCTGCGGAATTTTTCGTTCTTCATCACTTTTTTATGGAACGGGATCGTCGTGCTGACCCCTTCGATGATCGTTTCGTCGAGCGCCATGGACATCTTATCCAACGCCTCTTGCCGCGACTTTGCGTGGACGATCAATTTTCCGACCATGGAGTCGTAATACGGAGGAATGTGATAGTCCGCGTACACGTGCGAATCGATCCGGACACCGTTGCCGCCGGGGAAATGAAGGCTGGTGATTTTTCCCGGCGAGGGACGGAAATCATGGTTCGGATCTTCGGCATTCAGCCGGCATTCGATGGCATGCCCCTCGATCTTCACTTTTTTGATCGACAATTTTTTCCCGTTTGCGATATTGATCTGCTCTTTGATCAGGTCGATGCCGGTCACCATTTCCGTGACACAATGTTCCACCTGGATGCGGGTATTCATTTCCATAAAATAGAAATTTTTGTGCTTGTCCAGCAGAAACTCGATCGTTCCGGCGCCGAGGTATTTGACCGAAGCCGCACCGCGCACTGCCGCTCCGCCGATCCGTTCGCGCAGTTCTTCGTCGACCACCGGGGAGGGAGCTTCTTCGATCAATTTTTGGTGCCGCCGTTGCACGGAACAATCCCGTTCGCCAAGGTGAATCACATTGCCGAATTTATCGCCGAGCAATTGAATTTCAATATGCCGCGGTTCTTCCAGATATTTTTCAATATAGACGCCGCCGTTGCCGAACGCCGCCTCCGCTTCGCTGCTTGCGGTGTTGAAAGATTTTTCCACTTCATTCATGTCGCGCACGATGCGCATGCCGCGCCCGCCGCCGCCTGCCGTCGCTTTGATGATCACCGGCAAGCCGATCTCTTTCGCGAGCCGTTTCGCTTCGGCGGCATCCTTGATGATGCCGTCGCTTCCGGGAACGACCGGAACATTCGCCTTCCGCATCGTCTCTTTCGCAAACGCCTTGTCTCCCATCGCATTGATCATCTCCGGCGTCGGTCCGATGAACGTGATGCCGGAAGAGATGCAGATTTCGGCGAAGTTCGCATTTTCGGCGAGGAACCCGTAACCGGGATGGATCGCGTCGGCACCGGTGACTTCGGCCGCCGCCATAATGCGGGGGATTTTCAGATAACTTTCTTTGCTGGGCGGAGGACCGATGCAGATCGCTTCATCCGCGAATCGGACATGGAGAGAATACCGGTCCGCCTCGGAATAGACCGCGACGGTTTTGATGCCCAGTTCTTTGCAGGCGCGGATGATCCGTAAAGCAATTTCACCGCGGTTGGCTATGAGGACTTTTTTGATCAAAGAGACTCCTGATGACGATCGCCGGACGGCGTTCGGAGAGAAAATGGTTACGGTTCGACGAGGAACAGCACTTGTCCGTATTCGACCGGTTTGCCGTTCTCGACATTGATCTTTACGATCGTTCCGGCGATATCGCTTTCAATCTCATTCATCAACTTCATCGCTTCCACGATACACAGCACTCCCCCTTGTTTCACTTTGGAGCCGACTTCGACGTACGGCGCGGCATCCGGTGAAGGGGAACGGTAGAAGGTACCGACGATCGGAGATTTAACTTCATGATATTTTTTCGCATCCGGGGCAGGCGCGGGTTTCGAAGCCGCGGGCGGAGCGGGTGATGCTGCCGGCGCAACGGCCGGAGCCGGCATCGGAGCGGTCAATTGGTACGGCGACGAGACCATCGTGTGCGGCGCCGATTTCGTGATGCGGATCTTTTGCCCTTTTTCTTCCAACTCGATTTCATTCACCCCACTTTTTTCCACCATCTCCAGCAACTGCTTAACGTATTTTAAGTCCATTGACACTCCGAAAAATGGAAAGTTGGTGAGACTGTTACTGTTTTACCCGTTCCAAATATTGACCGGTGCGGACATCCACTTTAATAACATCCCCTTCGTTGATGAAGAGCGGAACGTTGACGGTCGCACCCGATTCGACTTTCGCCGGCTTCGTCGCCCCGGTGGCCGTGTCCCCTTTTACGCCGGGAACAGTCTCCACCACCTTCAAATTGACGTTAAACGGAAGTTCCGCGCCGACCGGCTGCGTGCCGTCGAACATGATCTCGACGATCTCCCCTTCCTTCAAATATTTCGACCCTTCGCCGAGCAGCGTTTCGTCCACCGGAATCTGTTCGTACGTTTCCTGATCCATAAAATTGTAGCTTTGACCGTCATGATACAGGTAGGAATATTTTTTCCGCTCCACCCGCACCACTTCAATCTCCTCGCCGGACCGGAACCGGTTCTCCACGACGCGGCCATGCCGCATATTGCGCATCTTTACTTGATAAAACGCCCGTAAATTTCCGGGTGTACGGTGTTGATGCTCCTCAACAATGTGTAACTCATTATTGAAACGGATAAAAATGCCATTCTTCAGATCTGCAGTTGTCGCCATAAAACGGGGAAAATCCTTTACTTTGTAACAAAATTGATTGATTTTATTGATGAAAGTGGAACAAATATAGAAAGATTGGGCTACATAATCAAGGAAAGTTATGACCGGCCGCGAATGCTTGGCCGAAAGTCTCGAAAAGTCGAAGGCGGTTGCACGAAGAGCATACGATTATCGCAAAATATGATAAGATATCCGATTTCCGACGGCAGATCTCGGGATACGGAAAGCGGAACGAAGCACTTTCTACCGCATATTCGCAGCACCTCATTTTGTGTACCACCATCAATGGAAAAAATGAAACCGACACGACCGATATCTACCGTTCGAAAATATTCATGGGGAATTCTGCTGTGGCTGAACTGTCTGATCCTCTCCGGTTGTGTATCACAACCTTCGAGAAATTATGATACGGCGACGGTGATCACGTATGCGGAGTTGACGCTGTTGTATGAGAGGGAAAAAATGACCGGCCGGCAGAGCGATTCAAGCTACAAGGTCCGCGTCGATTCATTTTTTGCGTCCAAAGGGACGGAGCGCGAAGGTTTCAAAAAAACGATTGATGAAATCTCTGCGAATTCCGAAGTGTGGAAGCTGTTCATCCAGGATGTCTCGGCGGCGATGGACACTATACGGAGGTGAACAGAAGAATTTCGAAAGTATGGAATTTCGGAATTCTAAAATTTTGTAACACCGATCAATTCACCTCTCCCATCACAAACGGTTTTTCTTTGATCGTTCGAAGTCTGTGGATCACGCGATCCGTTGCGTTTTTATCCACAATCACCACCAGACCGACCCCCAGATTGAATGTTCGTGTCATATCGTACTCCGGCACCACTCCCGTCGATTGAATCAGGTCATAGACAAAAGGACGCTGCCATGCAAACCAATCGATCTTCAACGAACGCCCTTTCGGAATAATCCGCATCGTGTTGCCGATAATCCCGCCGCCGGTGATGTGCGACATCCCTTTCACAAGCCCAGCTGACGTCAATGCGGTAATC
>CAZRWF010000039.1:21918-24558 GCA_964603685.1 uncultured Chitinophagaceae bacterium | reverse complement strand
TTGTTTAACAACCGAATCTGGAGATTCGGTTTACCTTTTTCATCTGTGCAATCTGTGGCATTGTTTTTTGTGCCCTGCCCCTTTGTGCCTTAGTGTGAGATTGTTTAACAACCGAATCTGGAGATTCGGTTTACCTTTTTCATCTGTGCAATCTGTGGCATTGTTTTTCGTGTCTTTGTGTGAGATTTTTACACCCGACTTTTCCCATTCCTTTCTTCCTCTTTTTTTGTAACTTTCACCACACACGCTTCTCACTCTTGATCGGTCGTTCATGAAAAAATATCTTCTCGCCGGATTCCTCCTGCTTTCTGTTTCGCTTCTCTATTATTTCCTGACCACAGAGGAGATAAAGACCAAAAAGAACCGCAAAGGGCTCGTCGCGTTCGACTGGTGGTACGACCAGCGGGCGCTCCCCGGAAATATCATTCAGCCGGACGGGCTCGGAAAGGCGCTGCAACACACACAGCAGCGGATGAGCCGGTTGAAAAAATCGATGAGCGAAGAACCGTGGCAATCGATCGGGCCGAACAACATCGGCGGCCGTACGCTTGCGCTGGCGTTCGATCCCGACAGCAGCAATGTGATCTGGGCCGGCAGCGCCAGCGGCGGACTCTGGCGTTCTTCCACCGGCGGCGTGGGAGAAGATGCGTGGGATTATGTGCCGACCGGATTTAACGTCCTTTCGGTGAAATCGATCGCCATCAACCCTTCGAATCCGAACGAAATGTACATCGGCACCGGAGAGATCAGCGGATACGATCTGGGACTCGTCGGCACACCGGGAGCGCGGACCACGTACGGGCTCGGCATCATCAAAAGTACGGACCGGGGGAAAACATGGATGGCAACGGGACTCACCTGGCTCTTTGCGCAGAATCGTTCCGTACAGCGGGTGATCATCAATCCCCAAAAACCGTCGACGATTTTTGCCGCCACTTCCGAAGGGACCTATCGTTCGTACAATTCCGGAGCCACATTCACCCGGATCGATTCCACACTGATGGCGATGGATGTGGCGATCGATCATCTCGATACGAGTATCGTGTATCTTGCGTGCGGCCAGCGGAATACCGCGCCGAATCCCGGCCTCTACAAATCCACCAACGGGGGGAATTCTTTCGTAAAAATGACGAACGGACTTCCCGCCACGAACGTCGGCAGGACGAATCTTGCCGTCTCCCCCTCCAATCCTTCCATTGTGGTGGCGAGCATCGCCAATGCCTCCACGCACGGCACGCTGGGATTGTACCGCACGACGAACAGCGGCGTTTCGTGGGAGCTGATGTCCAACACCAATTATATGAGCGGACAAGGTTGGTACAACAACGTCGTCGCTATTCATCCGACGGATCCGACGGTTGTTTTGGCGGCGGGACTCGACATGTACAAATCCAATACCGGCGGAAGCGGATTGGTCCAAAAATCGTTTTGGTACAAAAATTTCGACGGCGTGGTGCCCCCGGGCGGTGCGGAAGGTCCTTCTGATTATCTTCATGCTGATCATCATACAATTCTTTATGATCCGAAAAATCCGAACAGAATACTTTTCGGCAACGACGGCGGCATTTTCGAATCGACCGACGGCGGAGAGACCTTTGCGGGACGAAACGGCGGGTATGTGACGACGCAGTTTTACAATGGATTCGCCAACGCCCAATCCGATTCTCTGATCGCCCTCGGCGGATTGCAGGATAACGGGACGGTGAAGTGGCAGGGTTCGCTTGCATGGAACAAAGTGTACGGCGGCGACGGCGGCTGGTGCGCCATTGATCCGAACGATCCGAACGTGATGTACGAAGAGTATGTCTATCTCTCCATCGCCAAATCGGTCAACGGCGGCGAAACATGGTCCAGCGTGTACACTTCTCGTTCCGATTCCGCGAATTTTATTGCACCGTTCGTCATGTCCATGAGCCACCCCTCCGTGCTGTACGGCGGCACCAAAAAAGTGGTGAAGACGACCAATGCCGGCGTTTCGTGGTTCCACACAAACAACAATCAAGTGCTCAACGGCGCCAATATCTCCGCACTGGCGGTGAGCGACACACATCCGGATACGGCCATCGCCGCGACCGGACAAAGAGCAGTGCCGATCTTTGAAATATTTTACACCTCCAACGGCGGAGCACAATGGTTAAAGTCCGCCTCGCCGCTGCCGAACCGGTATCCCACCGATCTTTCGTTCGATCCGTCGGACAGCCGGATCGCGTATGCCACCTTTTCCGGATATGGTTCGCCGCATGTCTACCGGTCTACCGATGCGGGAAAAACGTGGAACGACATTTCAAACAATCTACCCGATCTGCCGATGCAATCGGTTTGTGTCGATCCGGCGAATTCTTCCGATGTATATGTCGGCACCGATCTCGGCGTGTACCGTTCCACCAACAGCGGCGGAACGTGGGAGCCGTGGTTCGACGGCATGCCGCTGGCGATGGTGCTCGACGTGTCGATCTCAAAACAGGACCGGCGGCTCCGCGCGGCCACCTTCGGCAACGGCGTGTATCAACGGAAACTCCGTCCGAAACAATTGTTGACCATTTCACGGTCCGGCGAAACATTGCCGAACGGCTTCGCTCTTGAACAGAATTATCCGAATCCGTTCAATCCCTCCACCGACATCCGGTTTTCCGTGCCGGC
>CAZRWF010000039.1:14159-21818 GCA_964603685.1 uncultured Chitinophagaceae bacterium | reverse complement strand
AGAATTATCCGAATCCGTTCAATCCCTCCACCGACATCCGGTTTTCCGTGCCGGCAGCGGGGAATGTGTCGCTGAAGATCTATGACATCGCGGGTCGGGAAATGGCAGTGCTGGCGGACGAATTTATTGCAGCCGGTACCTACACCGCCCGCTGGAATGCATCGTCCTTCGCCAGCGGTACGTATATCGTGCGGATGACGGCGGGAAAATTTTCCGCCTCCAAAAAAATGACTCTGGTGCGGTGACGGAAATCGTCGTTCAGTGTAACTGTTTTTTTATCATCTGTGTCATCTGTGGCATTGTTTTTTGTGTCCTGTCCCTTTGGGGCTTTGCGTGAAATGTTTTTAACGCGGAGACGCAGAGGCGCGGAGATTTAAAAGGTGACCGTCACCTCTCCGGTGCCGGTCACCTTCAGTAGTGTCTCAATCGCGATACGCACACCTTCACCGGGAAGGGGGTAACAAATGAAAACGGCCGAAATTATTTTTTGCTCCTTTATCATCTCACTACCGATATATTCCCAAATTTTCACGGAAATTCCGTACCCTCCGCTGCCGTATCCCGCAGTCAGCGCGGAGTTGATCGGAACGAACGACGGGTTTATTGTCCACGGGATCAATGCCCTCAACACATACAATGATTTTTTGGAGCGGTGGGGAAGGATCGAGATTTTTTTCACGGCGCGGTGGAACGGGAAACAATATTCCTCAACGGCCTTCTTGTTGGATACGGCCCGCACCGATTGGGGTGGTTTCTCCGGAACGGCAGAAGTGCTTCAACGATCAGTGAAGCTTGATACCTCCGGAAAGATCACGGCAATGTGGAGCAAAGTACGGGAACATCGATCCGACATTCCGCCGATCTATGTTTCGGACTACGGTGCGTGTTATGCGTTTGAGTCGAACGGAATACAGAAAACCGGTGGCATTGGTTCGATGAACGATCAGCATGCCGTGGGGAGCGATAATCAAGTATACTATGTCCGGCAATTTCTCCAACCGGTGGATTTAGATACACTCTTTAATAAATTCTCCCGGTACAAATCAAGCGTCTATTACCATTTTATGGGTGTGGATGGAGGGGGATTTGCCTGGATTGCAAAAGTGGGGAACGGAGGATTTCCGGAGATTAAAATGTCAGGAACGACGCCGCACATCATCTGGCTGGAATCGGATTCATCCGGATCGCGCACCTTTCGGCTGCGATATCGGAAAGCGAATGTCGCAACACTTCTTCCCGCGGTAACATTGAGGGAGTATCCCGTCCCTTATGGACCGTGGTTTCAGCAGTCGGTAACTCAGCACCCGCTTCAGAAATTTTCCTGGTCGGTCGACTCCGGCGGTGGATTACATTGTACCTGGGTCGGTATGAATGATCCATCGAAATTTTACATCCTGCATCATGTGAATGGAGTGACGTCGATCGATTCCATTACTTCTTTTCAATGGATCAACACAAATGTCCGATACGAATCGAACGGGACGACAAAAATTCTGTTGACCGGATCCGCTGAAACAAATGGCGAAAAGAACCTCTATCGTGCTGTCTCCACTCCCGGTCTGCCTGTTTCGATGAAAAAGATCGCCGGTCCCTACACCGGATATCCGGTGGTGCAGCGGATTTTCCGCGTCGATTCCGCGGATTATGCGCTGTTGGAAAATGCGAGCGGTCCGGGAATCCGTCTCGTCCGCGGGATTCAAACGGACTCCGTGACCGAACAGACGATCAGCCGTTATCATTCCATCACCGGAACATCGCTGGTACAAAAAGGGAACCGGATTTGGATTCCCGGCGCAGTAAGCGGGACGCCGTCGATCTTGTCGTTGGACCTTTCCGATCAACGTCAGTTCACCGATTTCCACTTTCCCCTTTCGGTCGGCGACGAGTGGCATTATATGGTCACTCCGCACAATGCACCGCCGTGGGAGGCGTATCCTGATGTCCATAAAGCGGTGAAAGATACGGTGATGAACAACGGAAAATCATATATTGCCATCACTTCGCGTTTCCGATCGCCGCGGTATTACCGGAACGAAGGGCTGCGTGTGTACGAATATCTTCCGGCGGCGTCTTTGGAAAAGTGTCGCTTCGACTTTTCGAAAAACGCGGGCGATACGGTGACGGTCGACTCCGTCTATTCCCATCGGACGGTCACTCTGCACTCTATTACAGCCGCTTCCTTATTCCTGCCGAATAAGCGGAAGTTCAAGTTTCTGGGGACACTCGGGGGAGCGATGGATGATGCCGTCACCGAAGTGGTGGACAGTATCGGAATTTCCCTTATGACCGCCGTCGGCCCGCAGTGGGATCTCGTCGGCGCAAAACTTTCGGGCAAAACCTATGGCACGCTTCTGTTGGCGCCGCAGAAGGGTTCGACTCTACCGCAGGCGTTTGCGCTGAGCCAGAATTTTCCCAATCCGTTTAATCCTTCCACGACAATGGAATACCGCGTTCCCCGCGCCGGCCATGTGACGATCGAAATTTTTGATCTGTTGGGAAGAAAAGTGTATACTATGGCAGACGGCGTCCTGCCCGCCGGGACGTATACCGCGGTCTGGAACGCGCAACAATTCGCCGCCGGCATCTATTTCGCACGCATGACCGCCGGAACATTCACCGATGTAAAAAAACTGACGTTGATCAAATGACCAATCGCACTTCCGCTTTCGCCGCCGCCGCTCTCAGCGCGGCGTTTCTCTATTTTCTCGCAGAGATCGTCCCGCACACCAAGCCGATGAAATTTTCCGGCGCGATGCAAGCGCTCCAGTTCTGGAACGCACAACGGGCGTATCCCGATCCGTACATCGACGACCGGAAATTCCACGCGGCGTTCCGCGCTGCCCGATTCGAACGCTCCTCCGAAGCGGCAATCACCGCCTCGTCCGATCCGTGGCGGCCGATCGGTCCGCACAATATCGGCGGTCGCACACTCGCCGTGGCGGTGAATCCGCAAGGGACATCGACGATCTACGCCGGTTCTGCCAGCGGCGGCCTGTGGAGAAGTTACACCGCAGGGAAAGGGGCGAACGCGTGGCATCCGGTGAAGACCGGGTTTCCGCTTCTCTCTGTCAGTTCCATCGCCATCATGCCGTACGACTCCAATACGATCCTCATCGGAACGGGGGAAGTGTATCATTATCAAAACTCCATCGGCGGATTGAGCATTCGAACCACACGCGGCGGATACGGCGTCGGAATTTTAAAAACGACGAACGGCGGTGCGACCTGGACAAAAACGCTGGATTGGGATTTCGGACAATTACGCGGCGTGAATGCCGTCAAAATTCATCCGGTACATCATCACCACGTCTGGGCGGCCACCTCCGAAGGAATGTTTAAATCCGCCGACAGCGGAAAAACCTGGAGTCATGTCTCTTCCACGCTCATGGCGACCGATCTTCTGTTCGATCCGGCGGACACCAACAACGTTGTGGCCGCGCACGGCAATCTCGCCAGCGCCGGCGCCGGCATTTATAAGACGACAAACGGCGGCGCGGCGTGGCAAAAAATCACCGACGGATTACCCGCTTCCTTCGGCGGAAAAATCTGGCTCGCGCAATATTATGCCTACCCGAACGTGATTTACGCCAGTATCGGCAACGGCGGCGTCAGCGGCACTTGGCTGGCGCAGTCCGTCAACTTCGGCGACAGCTGGACGATTCTTTCCACGAATGATTATTCCACGTATCAAGGTTGGTATTCGCATTTTGTCGGCGTTCATCCGTACGATTCCTCC
This sequence comes from uncultured Chitinophagaceae bacterium, assembly GCA_964603685.1. GTDB lineage: Bacteria > Bacteroidota > Ignavibacteria > UBA10030 > UBA8401 > UBA8401. The sequence goes on along the minus strand of CAZRWF010000039.1, from coordinate 18,082 downwards.
AAAGTGATCACCGGCGGCATTGATCTCTGGAAATCGACCGACGGTGGGCGGACGCAAATCAAAAAATCGAACTGGGCCGCGTGGTACTTCGGCACGACGATACCGGGGGAACCGGAAGGCCCACCGAATTATTCGCACGCCGATCATCATTCCATCACCTATCATCCCACCGATCCGAACATCATTTATTTCGGAAATGACGGCGGCGTCTTCTGTTCGACGGACGGGGGAGAGACATTCGAAGGACGGAACGGCGGATATCAAACGACGCAGTTCTACAACGGATTCACCTCCGCCTGGCTCGATTCCAACCTTGCGCTCGGCGGCATGCAGGATAATGCCACGGCGATTTACGAAGGGACGGTTGCCTGGCGACGGGTGATCGGCGGGGACGGCGTGATGACGGCGATGAGTCCCACAAGCCTGGACACGATGTACGGCTCGTCGCAAAACTTAAGTTTGTACCGTTCCGCGAACCGTTTCGCCACCTTCTCCGGAATGTCGGTCCCCTCCTCCGCACGGACGAATTTTGTCGGACCGTTCGCCGTTTCGGAATCGAATCCGAAAGTGATTTATGCGGCGCGGGATAAGGTGTTTAAGTCCGTCAACGCCGGCGTTAATTGGACCGCCACGAACGCCAACGCGGTGCTGGACGGAAATCCCGTCATTGCCGTTGCTATTTCCCCGCAGCATTCGGACACGGTGTTTGCCGCCACCACGCCGATACTTTCGTCGGCAAAGATGTTCCGCACCACCAACGGCGGAAGCTCATGGACGAATGTCACGGGAAGTCTGCCGAACCGGTACCTCATCGATATTGCGATCGATCCGGTCAACACCCGCAACGTCTACGTTACGGCATCCGGATTCGGCACGCCGCATCTGTATAAGTCCACCGACGCCGGAGCGACCTGGGCGGCGTCGAGTACGGGACTTCCCGATGTGCCGACCTCCGCCGTCGCGGTTGATCCGTTCAACACGAACCATGTGTATGTGGGGAACGATCTCGGCGTTTATCTTTCCACCGATGCGGGGGGGACATGGAGTTCGTTTTCGGAAGGATTGTTTGATGCGACGTTGATAATGGACCTCAGCATTTCCCGGATGAACAAATCGATCCGCGCCGTGACGCACGGGAACGGAGTATTCGAACGAAAATTATTCACACAGACCACGTCGGTCCGTCCGGGAAATATGACGGCCGCCGAATTCCGGTTGGGACAAAATTATCCCAATCCGTTTAATCCGTCCACCGTGATTCCGTTTGTTCTGCCGTCGAGCGGGCAGGTGGAGATGGAGATCTTTTCGTCACTCGGTCAACGCGTGGCGATGCCGTTGAAAGGGGAATCGTTCGCCGCGGGTGAGCACAGCATCCGGTTCGATGCCGGCGGCCTTTCTGCCGGGACCTATTTCGTCCGCCTCCGGTTTAACGGGATGACGCAGATGAAAAAGATGATCTATGTGAAATAGTTGAAAATCTCTGCTAAGTTGTTTTTGTGGCCTGCCCCTTTGGGGCTTTGTGTGAGATTTTAATTAAACGCTGAGCCGCAGAGGCGCCGAGAATAAAAAGGTGACCGTCACCTCGCAGGTGCCGGTCACCTTCGTTATAAGGTTTTTCTTTGTGCCTTTGTGTGACATTCTTTGCGGCCTTGCCCCTATGGGGCTTTGTGTGAGATGTTTTAACGCAGAGGCGCGGAGGATCCAACGGAAACCTTGACAAGGTTTCAAATTGTCCATCTGTGTAATCTGTGGTTAATCTTTTTTGAGCCTTCGTGTAAAATATTAATGCAAAAAGCCAACGTTACTCTTCGATTCCTCGCTCGTCCCCGCGCAACACTGCTCGATTCACTGACGAAAAGAATTAGATTATTTTAACTTCGTTGTACGTTTTCTCAAAAATACAAGTGAATCGAAACGACCGGAAAACATCGATGGAAGCGCTTATTTGTATGTTGCATCTCATGGACTTGCTTCATAACTTTCGTTATCGGTCGAATATTACAATGGTTACGGCACAGAATGTCCAAAAAAATATTATTAGCAGAAGATGATGAAGACAACCGCGATTTGATCGTGTTTATGATCAAAAAAAGCGGATTAGACATAGAATTATTTCAGGCGGAGAACGGCAAAGAGGCCGTTGAACTCGCCGAACAACACCTCCCCGATCTTGTTTTGATGGACATGCAAATGCCGGTGATGGACGGATTTACGGCGGTGAAGCTCATCAAAGCAAATCCAGCGATACAGCACATTCCGATCATCGCCTTCACGGCACAGGCGCGTCCCGAGGACAAAGCGATGACCAAATCGATCGGTTGCGTGGAACATTACACCAAACCGATGGATCCGGCGGAATTGACGAATCTCATACGCAAGTACACGAATATTTGATCTCACACTCTATGTTCCGTTCGCGTGTCTATTTTAAGGTACTCGGCTATTTCGGCTTTCTGCTGATCGTGTTGATCGCCATGACGGCGATCGTCACCAACCGGCAGCTGCAGATCGAAAACGAATACACTTCCTCCCGCTCGGAAGTGACCTTCCTGAACAAATTGGAACGTCTCCGCGCTGAACTGGTCGACGTGCCGGAGTATCTCGACCATTACCGGAAGTCCAAAAATCCGCAGTTGAAGGCGGCGTTCGTGGACGGTCTTGCCAACTTTGACGTTTTGATCAACGAGAGCAAGGCGAGTGCGATTGATTCCGCCGCTTCCATGACGCTGGACCAAGTCGAGTCGCTTTTCTTCGAATGGACCCACTTTATCGGCGAACCGCGGATGAAAATCGCCGACGGCCAGGTCCGCGCCGATTCGGTGGAAGCACGGGAAAAGGAACTGGACCGGATTGAGGCCGAAAGTAATTTCCTCGCGCAAGCCCGTCTGCTCACCGCCAGCATTTATGAATCGTCCCTGCTTTCCCAGTCCCAGCGGATTGATCACGCGAAAGAACTCGGAAGCGAACTGACGCAGTTCATCATTCTCGTCAACATCCTCTTCGCCATCTTCGCCATTTCGCTCGGATTCGTCCTGAGCCGCTCCATCACCAAACCGCTGCAGCAGCTGAGCGAAGGGACCCGCAGCATCATGGAATCCAAATTTGTCTCCATCGACATCAAACGGGTGGACGAATTCGGACAGCTGGCGACGGAGTTCAACCGCATGTCGATGATGCTGAACGACAACTACGTCCGGGTGAAGGCGTATTCGGACATGATGACCACGCTGAACCGGAACGACACCCTCAGCGGCGTCATCACGGAAAGTCTCGATTTGATCTGCCAGCAGACGCACTCCGGCGTCGGCGCGTTGTATATCTATAATAAAGGACTCAACAAACTCCTGCTCGCCGGAAAATTCGCGATGCCGGTGAATGTAACGTCGCAAATGTCGTTCGCCGTGGGGGAAGGGATTGTGGGGGAATGCGCGCGGTTGAAGCAACCGCTGGAGATTACCGACCGGAATCATTCCGAAATGTTCGTGATGGATACCGGCATTCACGCCTCCGCACCGTCATACACCTATGCGTTTCCGATATTGTTCCAGGAGAACCTCATCGGCGTGCTGATTCTCGGATCGATGCGCCGCTTCACCGATCTCACGCGGGACCTGTTAAAAAGCGCCCTGCCGCAAATGGGCGTCGCCATCACCAACGTGCAGAATTACGAAGCGACGCAGGAACTGTCGCGGGAAATTTCCAAAAAGCACGACGAGCTGAACAATAAAACGAAAGAACTCGAAAAAGCGTACCGCGTGAAGTCGGACTTCCTCTCGAACATGTCCCACGAACTCCGGACGCCGCTCAATTCCATCATCGGCTTTTCGTCGATCCTGCTGGGGGACCGCGGCGACCCATTGACGGCCGATCAGCGCAAAGCGCTGGAAAAAGTGTTAAAAAACGGCAAACATCTGCTGCAGCTG
>CAZRWF010000039.1:427-14149 GCA_964603685.1 uncultured Chitinophagaceae bacterium | reverse complement strand
AGATTGAATCGGGACGCATGCACGTGAGCATCGAATCCGAATCGGTGGAAGGGGTTGTGAACGGCGCCGTGATGACCGCCGAAGCTCTCATCCGGCAGAAGAACATCAATCTGAAGGATGAGATCGAACCGGGCATTCCCGATTTTAATTCCGACGTCCTGAAAATCAAACAGATTCTCGTGAACCTGCTCAGCAACGCCGCGAAGTTTACGGACGAGAACGGAACGATCATCATCCGCGCCCGGTACGAAGCGCCGATGGTGAAAATTTCCGTCGTCGATTCCGGCATCGGCATCGAACAGAAGAACATCGCGAAGATCTTCGAAGAGTTCTCGCAGGTGGATAACAGCCATTCCCGCAAATATCAGGGGACCGGCCTCGGACTGCCGATTGCCCGCCGTTTGGCGCAGCTGCTCGGCGGCGATCTCTCGGCGGAAAGTATCGTCGGACAAGGATCCACCTTTACGCTTTCCATTCCGCCGCAGTTTAAGAATAACGAAAACACCGAAGTGATTTCCGCCGTGCCGCCGCCGCCGCCGAAAGAGATCCCGGTGGCGAAAAAAATCCAGGAGTTGAATCTTCCCGCCGCCAAAACCGGCGGAGAGATCCGCGTGCTCTGCATCGACGACGAACCGGATGTGATCGAAATTCTCCGCAACTATCTCGTGCCGGAAGGATTCACCGTCTTCGGCGCCAATTCCGGCGACGACGGCATTATGCTCGCGGAAAAACTGCAGCCCTCGGTGATTACGCTCGACATCATGATGCCGCACAAGGACGGTTGGCAGGTGCTGCGGGAGCTTAAGGCGAACAAAAATACGCAGAACATTCCGGTACTGATCCATTCGATGGTTGACAACATTCCGCTCGCCTTTTCGCTCGGCGCCATTGACTATCTGCCGAAGCCGGCCGACGTGTCGCTGGTGATCAAAACCGTCCGAAAAGCGGCGATTGCGGCGGACAAACACATTCTGGTGGTGGACGATAATGACGATTTCCGTTCGCTTCTGGTGAAAGTGCTGACAGACGAAGGATATTCCGTGCAGTCCGCGACCAACGGCAAGGCGGCGCTGGCGAAGATCGAATCGGGAAAACCGTCCCTCATCCTGCTCGATCTGAGCATGCCGGTGATGGACGGATTCGAATTGTTAAAACGATTAAAAGAAGCCCCGCAGTGGCATTCCATTCCGGTCATCATCCTCACCGGCATAGAACTGTCGCCGGAGCAGATCGCCGAAATCAACAAGATGACCGGCGAGCTGATGAAAAAACGGGATTATTCTTCTGACACGCTCGCTTCGGCGATCAAAAACGCGATCCAGCATATCTCTCAATAGACCAAAAAGAAAGTTTCTCTATGTTTGAACAAGACGACAACGTTCCGGCGATACCGAAAGTCCTGTTTGTCGACGACACCGAAGACAACCTTGACCTTCTGGAATTCGCGCTGAAGAAAAAGCCGATCACGATGTACCGTGCCGCCAGCGGCAAAGAATGTCTCGTCGTCGCCGAAGAACAACAGCCGGACATGATCGTTCTGGACATCCAGATGCCGGAGATGGACGGGTTTGAAACATTGCGCCGCCTCCGGGCCAATCCTGCCACGTCGCGGATCCCGGTCATTTTCCTCACGGCCATCAAACGCGATCCGCAGAGCATCGCCGAAGGGATCTTGCTCGGGGCCGAAGAATATCTGACGAAACCGATCGATCTGGAAGAATTGTTCGCGCGCGTCCGCTCCATCTACCGCGTGATGGCGGTGCAGCGCGAATTGGAACAGGTGAAATCGCAGTTTATGGCGATGCTCGTACACGATCTCCGCACGCCGCTCACCATCATCATCAGCAGCATCGATTATTTGCTTCGTCATTATACGGACGGGAAACCGCTCGACGCCGACAGTATCAAACTGATGGAGACCGTGCTCGCCTCCACCCGCGGCATGGCGAATCTCGTGAACGACTTGCTCGATCTTTCCAAATATCAGGCGGGACAAATGCTGCTGAACAAACAGACGATCACCATCCACGAGATGATCGAAGAATCGCTGCAGCCGTTCCTGCTCCAATTCAAAAAGAAGAACATCGGCATGGCAACCGATGTGGCGAACGACCTGCCGCGGCTCGAAGCCGATTCCGGAAAAATCGTCCAGCTGATGACGAACCTTCTTTCCAATGCGATGAAATTTACGCCGGAAAACGGCACAGTGACGATCAAAGTGGAAAAAGATGCCTCCGCCGCCGATAATCAGAGTTTCATCAAAGTGTCGGTCTCCGATTCCGGCGTCGGCATCAAAGAGGACGAGATACCGCTTCTATTCGAACAGTACCGGCAGGTCTCTTCCTCTTCCAGATCCAAGGAGAAGGGGACAGGGCTCGGCCTCGCCATCTGCAAACTGATCGTGCAGGCGCACGGAGGAACAATCGGCGTCACGAGTGCCGTCAACAAAGGGACCACCTTCACCTTCACGCTTCCCGCACAAAAAGAGGCATGATCGTGTAACGAAAGAATGAAGAACCTTGCTGATCCGTCCGGTCGGCAAGGTTTTTTTTTGACGCGCGGTCCACACGCCGTGCGGATCTCCGGGCAACATTTCCTTGCTTCATTTTTTCTCTTCGGTTATATTGTGGAACCCGGACAACATACTCATCCATAACGCGGTCTGCCCATGCTCAATTATGTTTGGATCTCCCTGCTGCTGATCGGAATATTCACCGCGATCGGGCGGGATATCCGCGACGAAGTGACGAACACGTACCGCAATGGCCTCCCGGTCCCCGCCGTGTTCGAGCGGACGCAGCAACGCACTTCCGTACACACTTCCTACGACGGCTTCCTCGTCATTCCCGCAACGACATTCAACGAATTTTACGGCATCACGACCGCAACGGCGGAGATCCGACAGCCGGCGGTGCTCACCGTCTTTGCCAACGGCCGCCGGACCGTGGAGCTGACGATCGGCGAATCGACGCCGGTATTTTGGAAGGAAATGGCGAAAGCGGCGGGCGGGAAGGAAAAACTCGAAGCCGATGTGCCGACATACCTCACCGACACCGGCGCGCTGACGATGGTGATGGAACGCGTCCACTATGTAAAAATCAAAGCGGTGACAAAAGCGGCGATCGATTTTGCCGACACCGCCGTCACCATCTCGCTCGGACTGATCGGCGTGATGGCACTCTGGCTCGGCATCATGAAGGTCGGTGAAGCGGCCGGATTGCTCGAACTGCTCACCCGGTTGATGACGCCGGTGACACGCCGGCTATTTCCCGATGTCCCCTCCAATCATCCCGCCGTCGGCGCGATGATCATGAACATCGCCGCAAATATGTTCGGTCTCAACAACGCCGCCACGCCGATGGGATTGAAGGCGATGGAAGAATTGAACAAACTGAATCCGAAAGCGGGGACCGCCACGAATGCCATGTGCACGTTCCTCGTCGTCAACACTTCCGGACTGACTCTGATTCCGGCCACGGCCATTGCCATCCGCGCCGGACTCGGCTCCGCCGATCCGGGCATCATCATCGGCACCTCCATCTTCGGCGCCGCGTGCGCCACCACGGCCGGATTGATCGCCGTTAAATTGCTGCAGCGCCTGCCGCGGTATAAAAAGGAACTCGAACCGGAAACGGCGGAGGTGAAAAATGGCTGAGCTCTTTAAATCGTTCGTCACGCTCATTTCTGCCCTCGCCATCCCGACCTTCATTCTTGTTTTTCTCGGATGGGGATTGGTCAAAAAAGTAAAAGTCTACGAAGTGTTTGTGGAAGGGGCGAAGGACGGATTTAACACCGCGGTGAAGATCATTCCGTACCTCGTGGCAATGTTGTTTGCCATCGGCATTTTCCGCGCCAGCGGCGCGATGGATGTGGTGGTCGCCCTGCTGTCCCCTGTTACCAATTTGATCGGCATGCCGGCTGATGTGCTTCCGCTCGCGCTGTTGCGGCCCCTCTCCGGCAGCGGATCGATGGGTCTGATGACCGAACTGATGAAGACGAACGGTCCCGATTCATTCATCGGCGTGCTCGCCTCCACCATGTTTGGGAGCACGGAAACCACCTTCTATATCCTGGCGGTTTATTTCGGCTCCGTCGGCATCAAAAATACGCGGCATGCGCTGCCGGCAGGATTGGTCGCCGACTTCTTCGGCATGCTCGGCGCGGTATTTATCGTACGCATTTTATTCGGATTGTAATCATTCAAGGAGTCCCATGAAAACCTTCGTCTCGATCCTCCTCTTCGTTTGTTTCTTCACCACCGCCGCCGCACAAACGAAATCCGCCGCTGCGGCCGCCAAAGGGGGCGGCACGGACGGGGTGATGAAAGGGGGCGTCGGCATGACGTGGATCGACGGTGAAGCGTATTATCTTATCTCGCTGGCGCCGGAGATCGCCTTCGGAAAATGGGGCGTCGGCCTCGATCTGAATCTGCACGTGAGCAGCACCAATCAGAAAATCCGCGAAGAGGATTTCGACGAGACCTACGATTATATCCGGATCATCCGGTACATCCGGTACGGTTCCAAAGGGGACGAGTTGTACGCCCGCGTCGGCGCACTGGACTATGCAAAACTCGGCCACGGATTTATTCTCTATAATTACAAGAACAGTCCGAGCTTCGACAACCGGAAAGTCGGCGCGGAATTCGATCTCGATTTCGGCAAGTGGGGACTCGAAACCGTGTACGGCGACTTTGCCGCTTCCAGCGTGCTCGGCATGCGCGGATATACCCGGCCGCTCCACTTTACGCCGGCAAAATCGATTCCGGTGATCGGGAATCTGGAAGTCGGCGCCACCTTCGCCGCCGACGTCCGCAGCGACGCCCGTGACACGAACGTGGTGATTGTCGGAACGGACACGTCCGCGGCCAATGCCGGTGGAATCTCCGTCATCGGATTCGATCTCGGGTTGCCGCTTTTCCGCCTTCCGGTCGCCGATGCAACGTTGTATCTCGACTATGCGAAAATTTTTAACTACGGCAGCGGTTTCGCCACCGGTATTGACCTGAATTTTTCCGCGCTGGGGGTCCTGAAAATTTTCACCAAATTTGAACGCCGGTTTGCACAGACCGACAAGTTTATGCCGGCGTATTTTGACGCCTTCTACGAGCTCGAACGGTATCAATACACGCCGGGAGTTTTCAAAAGCAAAGCGAAAACGCTGGAAGGGACCCGCTCGCCCGGACCGGGATATTTCGGAAGTCTTTTGGTGGACGTGCTCGGCACCATTCAAGCGGAAGGATCGTACCAAAAGCTGGACCTCCATCCCAACAGCGGTATTCTGCATATCGGTGCGAATACCGGAAGCAAGATCCCTCTGATCAGCGCCAGCGCCGGGTATGATAAAAAATATATCACCAGCAATGCCGATGTCTTTAAACTCGACGAACGGTCGCTCTTGTATGCCGAACTCGGATATAAGCCATATCCGTTCATGATCGTTTCCACACTCTATACCTGGACGTTCGCACCGGAAAAAGATGGCGACGGAAACGTCACCGGGTATAAACCGCAAAAACGGATCACGCCGAAGGTCAGTTTCGTCTTTGCACTCTAATTCATTTGTTGAACTCCTGATCGGTGTTTTCTGTGGCAAATATTCTTAATGCACTCATCGTCGGAACGCTTCCGTACGTCCCCAAAGCGATCGTCGCCAAAGTGGCGAGCCGGTACATCGCCGGCGCACATCTTTCCGACGCGGTGGCGACGGTCCGCACGCTGAACGCCAAACGGGCCATGGCCACGGTGGATGTGCTCGGCGAAGATGTATTCACCGAAGCGCAGTGCGCCGAGATGGTCCGGGGCAATCTCGCCGTGCTCGATGCGATCGCCGCCGAAAAAATCGATTCCAACCTTTCCATCAAACTGACGTCACTCGGATTGAAGATCGATAAGGATCTCTGCCGGAAAAACACCGCCGCGATTATCGACCGGGCGAAGTTACACGGCATTTTCGTCCGCATCGACATGGAAGACCACACCTGCACCGGCGACACGATCGACATCTACCGTTCCATGCGTGAGCGGCATGCGAAAACCGGCATTGTGATCCAGGCATATCTCCATCGGAGCGAGAGCGACATCCGTGCGCTCGTCGCCGAAAAGGCGAACATCCGTCTCTGCAAAGGGATCTACGTGGAACCGGCCGCCGTCGCGATTAAAGACCGCCGGGGCATTCAGGAGAATTATCTGCGGCTGCTCCGGATGATGCTCGACGGCGGCAGTTATGCCGCCATTGCCACGCACGACGACGTGCTGATCGACGGAGCGAAACAAGCGGTCGCCGAACGCGGCACGGGGAAGGAGGCATACGAGTTTCAAATGCTCCTCGGCGTGCGGGACGAAACCCGCGCGCGGCTCATCACGGAAGGACACCGCCTGCGCGTGTACGTTCCCTTCGGTCAAGACTGGTACGGCTACTCCGTCCGCCGCCTGAAAGAAAATCCGCAAATGGCGGGAAACGTGTTCAAAGCGATCTTCGGCATCGGTCAGTAAAGGTTTTTTGCCACAGATTTCACAGATAATATTGTGTCGGAAAGCACCACACCATTACTTTTACAAAACGAAACCCATACAATCATTGGTATTTGTATGGAAGTTCATAATCATCTGGGTAACGGTTTTTTAGAGGTTGTCTATAAGGATGCAATTGAATTCGAATTGCGGGAAAAAAGAATTGAATATCAAAGAGAAAAGGAATATTCTGTACGATATAAAGGGAACGTTCTTCCGCATACATTTGTCGCGGATTTTGTCGTTTTTCACTCCGTGATATTGGAAGTGAAAGCGCAAAAACATTTAGGGGATGAGCATTTTGCACAAACGATCAATTATCTCGCTGCATCCGGATGTTCGGTCGGACTGATCGTCAATTTCGGTGAGTCGTCTTTAAAATTCCGTCGCGTGGTATTGTGAGTGTTTTTTCAGCAGGAGTTTCCGTTGCCGATGGTCTTTTGTCGACGGTTGTATATTTTCATCTGTGAAATCTGTGGCAAATTCATAACATAAGGAGTAACTAATGGCATCAACCTCACAACAGACCGGGAAGTTCGAACCGTTTATTGCCGACGGGCAGATGGTTCCGGAATTTACCGTGAAATCGGTGATCCTCGGCGGATTGTTCGGGATCATCTTCGGAGCGTCGACCGTGTATCTCGCTTTAAAGGCGGGATTAACCGTTTCGGCGTCGATTCCGATCGCCGTCCTCGCCATTTCCCTCGGCCGGAAATTGTTCAAGACGACCATTCTGGAAAACAACATCATCCAGACAACCGGATCGGCGGGCGAATCGATCGCTGCCGGCGTGGTCTTTACGCTTCCCGGATTTTTATTCCTCTCCGTGGAGAGCGGCGGCGCGGCGTACTTCAATTATTGGACCATCTTCACGCTGGCGATGTTCGGCGGTATTTTGGGAACATTGATGATGGTTCCGCTCCGCCGTTCGCTCATCGTGCAGGAACACCAGACGCTCCCGTATCCCGAAGGAACGGCCTGCGCCTCGGTGCTCATCGCCGGTGAAAAAGGGGGAGACTTCTCCCGCACGGCGTATCAAGGTTTGGGTTTCGCGTTCGCCTACGCCCTGTTCCAAAAAGTATTCCATGTGATCGCCGAAGTCCCCGCGTGGACCACCCGGCAAGCGAATAAATATTTCCCTTCCGCCACGGTGAACGGCGAAATCACGCCGGAATACCTCGGCGTCGGGTATATCATCGGACCGAAAATCGCCGGAGTGTTGTGCGCCGGCGGCGTGCTCGCGTGGGTCGGATTGATCCCGCTGCTCGCCTCTCTTGTTCCGGCGGCGACCATCGCGGAACAATATGTCAAACTCGGATTCATCAAGGATATTATGACCGCCGGCGGACCGGGCGGATGGAATCCGGAAACGCAGGAATTCGCCAACACCTCCACCGCCGTCTATCGCGCCTACATCCGCCAGATCGGCGCCGGTGCCGTGGCCGCAGGCGGATTTATCACGCTCATCAAAACGATTCCGACGATCGTCAGTTCGTTTAAAGGGAGCATCGAATCGTTGAAAAACCGGCAGGCCGGCGTTGCCGTTGCGCGGACCGAAAACGATCTGTCGTTCCTCACCGTCATCGGCGGATCACTCGCATTGGTGGTGTTGATCGCCATCCTTCCCATGATCCCCGGCGAAGGAGTGCTGAGCAAACTGATGCTCGGATTGCTCATCATCATTTTCGGATTTTTCTTCGTCACCGTCTCTTCACGTATCGTCGGTATCATCGGTTCCTCTTCGAATCCGATTTCGGGAATGACCATCGCCACGTTGATGGGGACCTGCCTTGTGTTCGTCGGCATCGGCTGGACCGGCATGGTGTTCGAACCGATGGCGCTTGTCGTCGGCGGAATGATCTGCATCGCTGCGGCGAATGCCGGAGCGACGTCGCAGGATTTGAAGACCGGTTACATCGTCGGCGCCACGCCGAAATATCAGCAGATTGCCCTCTTCATCGGCGCCATCGTCTCATCGGCGGTGATCGGGTGGACGGTGCAAATTCTCGACACGCCGACGCCGGAAATGGTCGCGCAGGGAATTCAGCATGCCATCGGAACGGAAACATATCCCGCTCCGCAAGGGACGCTGATGGCGACGCTGATCAAAGGTCTGCTCTCGTTTAATCTGGACTGGCAGTTCGTCCTCGTCGGCGTTTTTATCTCCATCGTTATGGAAATGTGCGGCGTTAAGGCGCTTTCGTTCGCCGTCGGTCTGTATCTTCCGCTCTCCACCACGCTGCCGATTTTCATCGGCGGTTTGATCAAAGGGGCGGCCGACATGATGCGCAAAAAACGGGGTGAAGGGGAAGAGGATGCGGAATTGGGCAAAGGAAGCCTCTTTGCGACGGGACTGGTCGCCGGCGGCGCGTTGTTCGGCGTTATCGTTGCCATCGCCACCACGCAGGTACCGGATGTGATCGCGTCCTTGAGCTTCGAACAAACCATCGAACATGCGCTCGGCGCCGGAGGATACCAGCTGCTCGGTGTCGCCGCGTTTGCGTTCATGGGATATACGCTGTATAAAGTCGCGATGAAAAAATAACCGCTCGGCCGCGCGACTGTTGAGTGTCAGGGGGTGGACTTGTCCGGACGGAGAAGTCCACCTTTTTTTTCGGTAGCGTACGGTGATCGAAGGAGGGACCGCAAACCACGGGACCCCTTCGCTGCTGACGTTGCCGATGGTCGCACTATCCGTGGAAAATAAAAAATTCCATACCGTCGCGGATCTTCGCCGTTCTATTGAGGATCTGCAGCAGGCGATGAACGTGCTGTCGCAACAGCGGGAGTTCCTGCTCAGCCAGGCCATTCCCAAACTGGAACATGAATACCTGTACTGCATCAGCCAGCTGGAACTCGAAGCCTCCACCCTTGAAGGGGAACTGCACCGCCTCTCCACGATCGTCTCGTTCTACCGCAGCGCCGCCGATGCCGGAACGATCCCGCAGCAGGAAGAATTGAACCGCCGGCTCTCCGCCGTCGCGGAATCCGAAGGACACAAAATCCTGCGGCATCAATACAAACAGCGGGAGGACCATTCCATCATTCCGGTGATGGATTATGAGCGGGACGAGATCCATGCCTTGTCGCAGGCGATCATCAAACAACTCGCGTTGCGTTCCAACGGCACGGGGGCGGATCAGGATACGATGATCCTGCGCCGGTTTACCGACTCCTACCGCAGCGGCAACATCGGCGAACTCCGCGCACTGCGGGTGATTCTCGAAGGAAAACAGTCCGCCGCTGTTGCACGCGAACGGAAAAAGTCGTTCATTGCCTCACGCATCGGCATGCTGAAAATGCGGTTCAGCCTGTTCCTGCGGAAACTGTTTCCGTCGTCCGAATCTTCCAAAACACCATGATCCTTCTGTTGTTGCTCCTTCTTCTGCAATCCGCCGCGGCGCAATTCGGCTGGTCGCCGATCGCCGCCGCGCCGGTCACTTCCAACAAACATGACGATGTATTTTTCCTGAATGAACAGCTCGGCTGGCTGGTCACGCGTGACGGAAAGATCATCACCACGACCGACGGCGGCGCTTCGTGGAAGGAAAAAGCATCCTACTCCGGCGTCCGGCTCCGCGCCGTCGGATTCGCCGATCCGCTCCGCGGGTGGGCGGGGAAGTTTCAGGTGAATCCTTCCACGCAAAATGCGCTTCTCCGCACGACGAACGGAGGGGAAACCTGGAGCGATGTGACAAATATTCCCGCACCCAAACCCTCTGGTATCTGCGCGATCCTCGCTGATTTTGATCCGGTGATCTATGCCTGCGGCCGGTACGCCGGCCCATCCGTCTTCATCAAAAGTACGGACGGCGGTGCGACGTGGACCTCCAAAGATCTTTCCCCCTTCGCCAACATGCTCATCGATATTCATTTTTTTCATCCGGACACCGGGATTATCTCCGGCGCGTACGGGAACTCCGCCGCGATTCTCCGGACCGTCAACGGCGGCGAATCGTGGGAACGGATCTTCACCTCCTCGCATCAGGATGAATGGAGTTGGAAAATATCGTTTCCGACGCGGACGGACGGATTTGTGTCGCTGCAAACATACGGTGATTCGGTCTTTTTCCTGCAGACCACCGACGGCGGCAATACCTGGAAGGAAAAGTTTTTTCTGAAAGCGGGCGGGTTGTACAGTCCGCAGGGAATCGGATTCGTTTCAAAAAGTGTCGGATGGATCGGCGCTTATCCCAGTTTCGGCACGAACCGTTCCGAAGCGACGTACAAAACAACGGACGGCGGCGCCACGTGGGCAATCGATCCGTCGTCCAAAAACATCAACCGTTTTCGGTGGCTGAACGACACGATCGGATTCGCCGCCGGCAATACCGTTTACAAATATTCCCGCACCGCGCCGACATCGGTCCGCCGCGCGGAACTCCGTCCGGCAGTCCGGCTGGAACAGAATTTTCCCAATCCGTTTAATCCCCGCACCACCATCCGCTTTTCGGTGGCGGAAAGGTCGTTCGTTTCTCTTCGTGTGTTCGATCTGCTGGGTCGCGAAGCGGCCGTGCTGCTGCAGGAAGATGAACTGCCGGCGGGGGAATATTCCATCCCGTTTGACGGCGCGGCATTCTCCGGCGGCGTGTACTGGTACCGGCTGGAAACGGATGGCCGTTCCGTCTCCCGCAGCATGGTGTTGATCAAATGATCCCGTTCGTCGTCGATATGTTCGGCGTCGCCGTGTCGTACGCCATGTTGTTGATGACCTATACGTCGCTCTCTTCCGTCCCGAATTCTTCGATCGGCCTCCGATTTATCAGCATCATGCTGTCATACTTATTGATGTTCTTTCTGATCGATTACGGCGTGAATATCGTTGTGATCACCGTTGGATTTTTCACCCGCCCGGCGTTCGGTACGTTTGTGGCGTGGATGGGCATTGTAGTGTTGACCGGACTGCTGACGCGCGCGTATGTGAGTCGTCCGACGCGGTTGAATATCGACGAAATGACGAACTTCATCGGAGCGTCGCTCCGGTTCGACAATTATTTCCGGCTGCGTGATGTCGATACGCAGGAACAGATCGGAAAATATAAAGCGCGGAAGATTTATGAAGACGTACATGGCGCTCCGTTCGACGAGTCGGTGATCGCCACGCCGTTCGACGAGATGCCGACGGTGTTCAAGCGGGTCGGAACGGGACCGGCGCAACAACGGCCGTATCGTCCCGCCGGGTATGACGAACATCATGCGGCACTGCGGGCAGGAACGATCCCCGATCTGGACGAATCGTTCACCTTCGAGATGCGGAAGTATGAGAAAAATCGTTTGCTGCAGCACATGTCGCGGTTTGTTCTCGATCCCTCAACGCGCACGCTTTCGGCCGTGATTCTTCTGCCGGAACAAATGCCGGACCGGATACGGCTGATCGAACGAATATATATCGCGCTCCATCACCTTCTTTCGATCGAATGGATGCCTCTGTATACCCCTTATTTCGGCAGGATCACGATCAGCTGCAAAAAATTGGAGATGACGGAGAATGCCGTCGAGGCCGAAATACCGCTGCTCACATTTTCTATTTCGGTGAAAGATCTGCAGATCCGGGCGAACAGGATCACCACCTTCTCCGAAATCGAACGGATCGCCCGGATTTCACAGGAAGGGAACAACGATGAATCCCACGGAATTGTTTGAATCGGACATGCGGCAGATGTCGGCACTTTTCCCGCAGGCGCAAATTCCGCCGAACTGTTTCCGGTGGATGAAGGTGTCGGTGGAAGCATACGAATCCCGCACCATGCTCTCCATTGCCATGACGGTGACCGACGAGATGCTCAATCCGATGCGGGTGATGCAGGGGGGATTCGTCGCCGCGGCGTTCGATAATGCGTTCGGACCGCTCAGTTATGCGGCGGCGCGGAATCCCTGCACCACCATGGATATGCACATCAATTATATCCGGCCCATTCCCGTCGGCGACCGCCTGACGGTGACCGTCCGCGTCGTCTCCCGCAGCGCCGCCGCCCTGCACCTCTCCGGAGAGGCCCTCAATGCCAAAGGACGACTCGTCGCCACAAGCAGCTGCAATATGATTGTGATGAGGAATCCCTTGTAATCCCGAAACTTTTTAAGAATCTCATTCCCAAACTCCGTTTGGGAACACCACCCGCCAACCTCCGGTTGGATTCTCCGCATTTCCTCAATCCTGAGCCAGCAGCACTTAACCTTCAACCTCTAACCTTCAACCTTCAACCCTGACCCAACATCCACCATATCTTGTTCCGCATCCAACAAAAAGTTCATCAAGACAGTGTGGTTACTTCTCGTTCCGTTTTGCGGCCGTTCGTCTCACTCTTACTTTTGTTTTATATAATATATCGTTCCAACGGCATTGGTGGTATTATAGTCGATGGTGATGCGATACACATCTTTCGTCGGATGAGTGCCGTTGACCTTAGTGATGATAAAGGCGTCGTCCATCAATGCCTGCGCGTAGGAACGATATTCAAAACTGTTGCCGGCAAACGGTCCCGACACCATTGATGTGGTTGACACAAAGGCGGCCAGTTTTAAGTGGTTGGTATTAAAGTCGGACTTTGTCGTTAACAGTGTTTTCCCTTCGGTGATTCCGTTCGGGAAGAACAATTCGAACGACAATCGATTGTTTTGCGCATTCTCCCATCGTATGAAGAAAAAGAGTTTTGTCGATTCATATTGGGTATCGAATCTCTCATTGATAGAAATTGTGGTGTCCCCGGCGGAATTGATCGACACGAGCGAAGCGAGCGAGGAAAAATCGGGATAAAAATCGTTTGTAATCTCGGGGATGATTATTTGGTCGAAGTGGACAAAAAATTCTTTCGTCAATCGACCAATCCGTTTTCCGCTGTTGTCGAATGCTTCGAGCACTAATTTCACTTTGTCGTTTTGAGGGTGCGACCATCCGATTCGTGCGGTGATCTCAGTGAAAGGTCCGGTCACATCAACTCGGACCGCAGCGCCATTGTTCACGGAATACGTATAGTAGGCGGCAACTCCCTCGAGAAGATACGGATTCACTGTCAACTCGGGGAGTGTCGTCCAATTCCATGTTTCGTGCAGTGCTATATTGACGTCGGCGGTATCGGCTCCGTATCCTCCTCCCGTAGGACTGCTCACCGTGCTATCTTCCGGATCGCAACCGGTCAGCAACATTACCAACAATATCGCAGCAAGTGGTCTTCTCATCGTTGGCCGATCACGCGCGCGGGCTACGACACCA
>CAZRWF010000039.1:0-417 GCA_964603685.1 uncultured Chitinophagaceae bacterium | reverse complement strand
ATCGTTGCCCTTTCGAATTGTTTGTGTTTATTGACGGTGGAATAACATTATAACCCCATTCGGTATTGCGTCAGTTCCTTTAATTGAAGCCCCATGTCACTTCGATTCTACAACCCGGTTGACTTTTCCCATTTTCTCGTTTTTCTCATTCCCAAACTCTGTTTGGGAACACCACCCGCCAACCTACGGTTGGCCTCTTCGTATTTCCTCAATTTCTCATTCCCAAACTCCGTTTGGGAACCTTAAAGACCAATCTCCGATTCGTTTCTCCGACAATCGATTTTGTTCTCAAACTCCGATGGAGAACGGCAAAACCAACTTCCCGTTGGGATCGACCGTTCCCTCAACCAAAAAAAACTCCCGCCCGTTAATGGAACAACCGTCGAAAAATCGATGAATATGCTGACGGAAATCATC
>CAZRWF010000038.1:15366-25932 GCA_964603685.1 uncultured Chitinophagaceae bacterium | reverse complement strand
CTGAGTGAAAACGACAAACGTAAAGATGATTCCGAAAATGATTGTGAGCACCAGCGGCAGCGCCCAGTTGGATGTTTTGGGCTCAGTGCCGACAATACTCTGATAAACCTCTCCCGGCGACGAGAGGATGCCGACAAATTTGTCGCTGAACGACATTTCGGTGACCGGTTCCGGAGTGCGGATTTCTTCTGGCATGGTTCATTCCTTTCGATTGGATGGTGAAATCGTCTGCATTGTACCAAATGAAAAATGAAGTGTCAATCATATCCCGTAAAAAATCTTCCGTTCGAGCAAGTTGAAAACGACGGCAAAAAACCGTACATACAAGAGGAAAAGAGGAGAATTTCATGTTCATTTCGTTCGAAGGAATCGACTGCAGCGGAAAGACCACCCAGGCCAAACTGCTGGTGGAGAAACTTCAAAACACCGATCATTCGGTCCTTTTTCTTCGCGAGCCGGGCGGCACGGAGATCTCCGAACAAATCCGGCAGATCCTTCTCAACAAAAACAATTTGAAGATGACGCAGGTAACGGAGCTGCTGTTATTTTCCGCCAGCCGGTCGCAGTTAGTGACCGAAGTAATCAAGCCGGCGTTGTTGAAGAACACGGTGGTGATCTCGGACCGGTTCGTCGATTCCACGACGGCGTATCAAGGATTCGGCCGGGGATTGCACCACGGCGGCGTGAAGGGGATCAACAGCGTGGCGACCACCGGCGTGATGCCGAAAAGGACTTTCTTTATCGACATCACCGTACAGGAGATGGTCGAACGGCGACGGTCGACCAACCAGGAGATCGACCGGATGGAAATGAGCAACGAAGATTTTTATAACCGTGTACGGGACGGTTATCTGCAGATGGCAAAGGAAGAACCCTCCCGCATCATGGTGATCGACGGCAAACAACCGATCGACACCATTCACGACATCATCTGGAAAGAAGTGGACGGGATGCTTCCCACCCACGACCGATGACCGGACGTCAATCGTTATTTGATCAGCACCAATTTTTTTGTCCGCACCGCATTTCCCGCCGTCATCGTGTAATAATAGATGCCGGATGCGAACTGCGACGCATTCAATTCAACGGAATACCGCCCCGCTGATTTTTTCCCCTGGACTAATGTCCGCACTTCCCTGCCCAAAGCGTCGTACACTTTCAGCGAAACGAACGTCGACACCGGCACATGATAGACGATTGTCGTTGTGGGATTAAACGGATTCGGAAAATTTTGCTCCAGCACAAATTCTTCCGGAACGGCGGCAGAAGCGTGGACCGACATAACATTCGTTTTCCAATGTTTTAAAAGCGCTCGCAGCGCTTCCGGTTTGTTTACCGGTTTCGGTGCGGCCATTTGATCTTTCGCATTAACGCCGTGGCAGGAGGCGCATGTGCGAATCTCACCCGGCTGGAACGTGATCCAATACCGTTCGCGCACCACCCCTTTGCCGGTAGAATCGGTCAACTGCCAGGTCATCGCCCGGTGCGCCGGTACAAGCGAAGCCATCGATCCGTCCAAACCCAACTTGACGCTCCCCGCCGGAGCGCCCGACAACGGCGGATTGTGGTTGATCGTTTCGTGCATCGGCGTGGCGAGCACGCGGCGTCCCGGTTTCGGCGTCGTATGGCCGCCGACCCCTCCCTGACCCCGCAGCATATCCCCTTGAAAGAGCTGCATGTACCGCACATCGTACACCGTTCCGGCCAACGGCACGGATTGAACGCCGCCGGCAATGCTGAGGTTGAACGGTTGCGTGTTATCCGTCCTGTCCCGCGTGGTCACATTACGGCTGACGATGAGTGCGGCGTTGTTCTGTTTCAACCAGGAACGAAATTCCGTCTCGTTCACATTTTCTTCCGCGAACACCTGCTGTTCCGGCGAAGCCAGCGGCGTTTCGGTCTTCAACGGCGGAACGCTTTTCACCCGGACTTCCACCGGATCAATCTCCCACAACGTATCGGTCCGGCTCACGATAAAATCACTGCCGGTATAATATTGAAGCGAACGGACGATGCCGCCGGTGAGATATTTGTCCGCCACGATATACGGTTTGCCGCCGATCATCACGTCTTTGACGGTTTTCAAACGGAAATTATACCGGATCTTCGGGCTCGGCCCCGTACCGTCATCCCGATTCTGAAAATTATTTTCGGTGTGACTGACGATCAATTTCCCCTCCGCCAGCGGAAGGGGATTTTTATAGTGACCGCTGTGATTCACGTTCGGCGTCGCGCCGTCTTCCGCCGAACCGGATGTGGCATCATGCGTCAATTCGAAAATCTCCATCTCTTCCGGATTCATCCCTTTCGGGCCGGTGAATTTGATGAGCTGTCCGGCGGTTTCGCGCGAAAATTCACGCGCGTTCGTCGCAAAATACGTACCGGGATTGTTCGGATCTTCGGTGATATGAAATGTTCCGGCGTCGGAGCGCAAATATTTTCGATTTTTGATGATACTTTCTTTGGGTATGATATAGTTGAGATTTTTATCCTTCTTGAAGGAACCTTCGGAATACGATCCGCCGAATTCGTGGCGGCCGATATGATTGACCGTTTCTTCCTCCGTTCCGTCCTGATTAATCTCCCACGGGAAAAAGTGATTGAAGTTGTGAATGGCCAGCAATGTGTCGTAATCGGGATTGAGAACGCTGCGCGGTTCCGGGAACACTTCGTGTTTGGTGTTGAGCGGAACGGACGTTGAATCTTCTCCGGAATAATTGAACGTGCCGTAATTTTGTCCCGCCCGGTCGAGGTCCGCCTGCTGATCCCTTTGCAGATGATCCCACCGGGTGAAGATAATCCTTCCGTACGAATCAACGGAAGGATAAAACGAGCCGCTGGGTGAATGTTGGATTAAGGTCACCGCGCCGTTGTTTCGATTCAAACTCCACAACCCGGTGACCACCAATGCGTTTTCATATTCGTCCAACTGCGGATAGAGATGTTTTTTCTTGTTATGCGGCATGTCGGAGGTAAAGATAATCTTGTCGTCGCTGCCGTAAATCGGAGAGATGTTGTTGTATTGTTCCGGCTGACCGGCCACCTTGGTGATCTGCACCGTTTGTCCCGGGCCGAATCCGGTCACTTCATAGATCTGCCAACGAAATGTCGGCGTTTCCCAGATTTTTGTCGGCGCGCCGATCACCATGCTGAAGAGCGCTTTGGTGCCGCTCCAGTGAACGGAGGGTTGACGCACGGCGATCGATTTCGTCCCTTGCATCACCGCCGTATCACCGTATCCCGCTTCGCGGGTTAAATTGCGCAGCGTGCCGTCGCCGTAGCGGATCATCAAATCGCCGCCGCGGGGTGCGCTGACCATCGTCGGCACGTGGTTGTTGAATGTTTGCGTGACCGATGCAAATCCGGCGGTCGGCGTTTGTGTAACAAAAAGGATCGGATGTTGAGTCTGCACGGATTGTGCGAAGGAGCCGGCGGCGATCACCAGCAGAACGATCAGCGATTTCATGAAATTTCCTGTCGGTTGGGGGAGAATGGTTTTTCTACCGAAAGGAAGATAGAAGGAAGGACCGGGGCGATCAACTGCACGAATGTTCAGTTACCGGACGTCGTGATGCCGTTCACACGCCGGAAGACAATCCGGCATCCATGCGGGATCGGCAATCGATGCATACCGTCGTCCCTTTGATGTCGATATCTTCCGCCGTGGTGGAGGTGTGCATGGCACAGTCGATGGCGCGACAATGGTACAAACCGAACGTATGACCCAATTCATGCACGCACTCTTTCAGCGTCCGGTCGAACAGCAGGAATTTATCCTCCGGCAATCCGTAGATCGTATTGTCCAGCCGATACGTCGATACCACGCCGGCGGTTCCCCCCAACTGCGCTTCTCCGAACACATAGGTCAACACCGGCACGAACAAGTCCACCGACGTGATCCCCAGAATTTTTTCACCGCGGGCAACCGGGTACTGGCGGAGCAATTCCGCGATCAACAGCGTGGAATTATATTGCCCGCGGGAATCGTCAAACACGCGATCGAGCAGGCCGATCGGCTCGGGAACGATGTTGACGCCGGCAGAGAACTGTGCACCGAGGGGACCGGAAACCATCCCAACGAGTTCCATCGATACCGGCGGAATCGGAACGACATGAATGACCGATGTGGGCGACATATCGGGCCGCTGGTTACGGTTTTTTTAATCCGTACTTCGCGATTTTATTGTAGAGCGTGACGCGGTCAATATCCAAAATGTCGGCGGCGCGGGTGATGTTCCATTTGGTGGAATTGAGGATCGACTCGACGTGCACCCGTTCCATCGCCGCCAGAGTGTCATCTTTCGGCACCTCCAGTTTGGTCACATTCTGGAAAGGAAGATCGGTCGCTTTGATGGACGGGGGATTGGAAAGCACCATCGCCCGTTCGATCACATTCTCCAACTCGCGCACGTTTCCCGGCCAGTCGTAGCGGACGAGCATGTCCATCGCATCGCCGGAGATTTCGCTGATGGGACGGTTCATGATTACTGCATATTTTTTCACGAAAAATTGAGCGAGGATCGGTATATCCATCCGCCGTTCCCGCAACGGCGGAATCAGCACGCTGAAGACATTCAGCCGATAATAGAGATCCTCGCGAAACGATCCTTCTTTGATGGCCGTTTCGAGATTTCTGTTCGTCGCACAAATAATCCGGAAATCGCTCGAGAGAAGTTCGTTCCCTCCCACCCGGGTGAATTGTTTCGTCTCGATCACCCGAAGAAGTTCCACTTGCATTTTCGGACTGACGGTGCCGATCTCGTCCAGAAAGATCGTACCGCCGTCCGCCATTTCGAACTTCCCTTTCCGGCGAAATTGTGCGCCGGTGAACGCACCGCGCTCATGTCCGAACAGTTCGCTTTCGAGAAGGGTTTCGGCCACCGCACCGCAGTTGACGGTGATGATCGGAAAATACCGGCGGGCGCTGTTCGCATGAATTGTTCGCGCAATGAGTTCCTTTCCCGTTCCGCTTTCACCGCGGATCATGACGGTCGTATCGGTTTTGGCAACAGTGAGGGAAAGATCGATCACCCGTTTCATTTGCGGGCTCTCGCCAACGATCTCGTTCACTCCCGACAATTCCGACAGGTGTTCACGCAAAACGGAATTTTCGTCCTCCAATCTCTTTTTTTGAAGCGCGTTCGACACGAGATGGGACAAATGATCCGGATCGATCGGTTTGGTGACGTAGTCGAACGCACCGTCCTTCAGGGCTTGAACGGCGCTTTCCACGGACGCGAACGCGGTGGCCATGATCACCTGTGTGCTGCGGTCAATCTCCCGCAGGCGTTTGAGTAATTCCAGTCCGTCCATTCCCGGCATTTTAATATCCAGAATCACCACATCCCAACGGCTTTTTTCCATCCGTTTGATGGCGGCGATGGCATTTTCGGCTGCCTCCACCTGATACCCATCCTGTCGAAACCATTTGGTAAGCGATTCGCGGACGATTTGTTCGTCGTCGACGATAAGGATTGATGTCTTGTTATTTTCTGCCATGATGATGATCCCTCCGTCCGGTTTTCGTGCGTTGCGGACAATACATTGCTATCAATGCCGGATCGGCAGCACGATGTTGAATGTCGCTCCTTTATTGATTCCGGATTCGACGGTGATGGTGCCATGATGCCGTTCGACGATGCCGTACACGACGGCAAGTCCTAACCCGGTCCCCTTCCCCTCTTTTTTTGTCGTATAAAACGGTTCAAAAATATGCGGAATATCCTCACTCCGGATGCCGGTACCGGTATCGGCGATCGACAGCAGCACGTGGTCGGTGCCGTGCGGCCGCAGCGTGATGCTCAATTCTCCGTCGGTAACCATTGCCTCCACGGCGTTGATCTCGAGCGCCAGAAGTACTTGCAGGATTTGTTCGGCATCGCAAACGACGGAGGGAACATTTTCGTCGAGCGTACACCGCAGCGTGATCCGGTTCATCTTCAAATGATGATCGATCAGTTTGGTGCTTTGTTCGATCAACGTGCGGAGATCGTTTTCCTTAAATTCGCCCTGCTTGTTCCGCGAGAACAACAACAGGTTCTTCACGATGTTGCCGCAGCGTGCGGTTTCTCCTGCAATCATGGTTAATTCTTCGGCGATTTCTCGATGTTGGTCGGCGGATAACGACGGTGCGGAGAGCTGCTTCCGGATCAACTTGGCATATGTCAGGATGCCTTCGAGCGGATTGTTCAGCTCGTGCGCCACGGTCGCCGCCAGCGTTCCGAGCGACGCCATTTTTTCCACCTGAATAATATTCGCCTGCGCCCGGCGGAGTTCCTCCGTTTTTTGCTGCACCCGTTGTTCGAGCGTTTGATTCAACAACTGCAGCTCCTCCTGTGTCCGTTTGAGCGTACTGGTCATGTGATTAAAGGAACCGGTCAGGAATCCGATCTCGTCGTTCGTCTTCACCTCGATGTGCGTATTGAGATCGCCGTTGATCACCGCAACGGTCCCTTCGGTAAGCCGCCGGACCGGCACATTCACCGTCCGCCACAAAAAAATGCCGCAAAAGGCCGTCAACACGATCAGCAGAACCAATCCGCCGGCATATTGCATCCGTTGAAGCTGGGCGATATGATATTCCGTTTCCGTCATCGGGATCATCACATCCAAAACGCCAAGGATGGTCTGCGATGCCGGGTGCGCATGACAGTCCGCTTCCGAACAGCCGGGCCGGTTTTTGATCGGAGTAATGACGCCGATCAACGATTCACCGGAGGACGAACGGAAGACGCGCACCAGCTCGTTGTTCGCCGGAGAGACGACGTCGCTTTTGCCGGACGGATGGCAGGCGGTGCACGCCTCCGCGGTCATGTCGACGGAGGTATTCACTTCGTCATGCGCGGTGGAAAACGAGATCTCCCCTTTTTTATTATAGATGCGGATCAACTCCATTCCCGGTTCGGAGCCGATCGTATTGATGATGTGGTAAATATCTTCACGCCGGTTGAGCAACATGCTGTATTGCGTTGACCGCAGGATGATGTCGCTGACACGTTGGGCGGTGGCGGTAGAACTTTTGGTGAACTGCGCTGTCTGAATCTGAACGAGCGTCAAGGTCAGAATACCGACCCCGACGACCATGACGATGAAGATCCCCGCAAGGAGGCGATAAACAAGTAGGCGTGTGAATGTCATGACGGTTGTTGAAAAATTCCACAGAACCAACCGGCGGTCGAGGGACTGAAAAAAACTATGGGGAATTTGCTACAACAGCAACGACAAACTTGTCAATCTTATCAATGAAGACTCAAAAGTCCGGAAACGATCGCGGCGTACCGTTTTTCACCGATCAATCGTTCCAGATGGTCCACCGGTGCACCGCCGTCATTCATCGTCGCTCCGGTACCGGCATTACGGACGGAGCACTCCTGTTTTACGAATGCTGCGTCCCGCTGCGAGCGTTCGTGAAATTCCGCGGCGGAATAAAACACGGCCGGCCGTGCCGCATGTCCGGCATGCGACAGCGCGATCAGCCATCCGCGGCCGTACGGATCGGACGTGAGCAGCGACGGTTGGCGAATCAATTCCGGATTGACCGATGAGAGGATTCCTTGTTGACAGGCACGGACTGCAACAGCGGCGGAATCTCGGATGATCCAGGCAAACGGCTCGTTCCAATGCAGATGCGACGGTGCGTGGGAGGTGGCGACACCGACAATGGGGCTTAACAGCGAAGCGAGAAACCGATCGATACCCACCAGCACTTCTTTCGATCCGGTCGATTTCACCCACGTATGATTGGCGAAATAGATCCTGTCTTCGGGAAATTCCGCCGCAAACAGCGGCTGCAACAGTTCCGTCAAGCGGTCCGGCGCCGCGTGTTCGGGATCCGGCGACGAGACACCGGAGAACAGCTGTTCGGAAGAACGGGCCGCCCGTTCGGCAAACGAGTGGTGTTGTTTTTTCATCTCGGCGTCGAACGGGCATTCGTCGCAGCGGAATGCCGTCGTGCAGAGTTTATAATTCACCAGTCCGGCATCCATCCAAACGCAGTGGTTTTCGGATTCCGGTATGATCGTATGTGCGTGCGTACCCATCATCCACCTCATCACACCATGAAGAACCGCGTGTTACAGCCGTGCTTCGGACAATTGTGATACCTGCTCGATCTCTTTCCGCCACATCGCCGCCGGATGTGCCGCTGCGGCCGCCGGAACGGACGGCTGATGTTCCTCATGCGCAAACACCGGGAAATATTTGGCGATAAAATAGAACGCGATAAAACCGGCGGTGACGATCATCATCGTGATCGAAAACTCCATCCACGACGGAACATACGTCGCTCCCGACCAACCCTCCATCGCCGTGATGGCGATATTCATTCTGTTGACGATAAACCCGACGACGACGAACGCGGCACCGATGAAGAGCCCGTTGGGACTGCTGCGGAATTTTTTTTGAACAAACAGGGCGAAGGGGACCAAGACGCCGACGATCGCTTCCAACCAGTACATGTACGTTTCGAAGCGCGGAACAAACAACAACCCGATTGTCCGCCGGTCCGCCAGATCGACCACTTTCATGACGGCATACACACCGAGCATCATCACGCACACGCGGGAAATTTCGCTCAACAGCGGAAGTTCCAATCCTCGTTGAAACGCCCGGCTGCTGAGGAACGATTCGAAGATGATCATGGCGCATCCGGCGGCGATTGCCGACACATAAAAGAAAACCGGCATGTAAGCCGAATACCACAACGGATACATCTTGTCCGGAACGATCAAATAGAGCGATCCGAGGGACGACTGGTGAAGCGTGGAGAGCAATACGCCGATGATGATCAGCGGGATACTGATCCGTTTGACCGCCGTGATCGTCCGTGTCATATGGAATTTTTCCAGAATCACCGGAGAGAATTCGAGCGCGAGCACGGTGGTATAGAGCATCACGCACCAGGCAACTTCGAACATCACGGAGCGCGGATTCCACATGATGATGGCATGCCAGATCTGCAGCGGCCGGCCGAGATCGAACATCAATCCCACGATCACCAACACATATCCGAGAAACGCCGTCAGGATCGTCGGCCGGATGATCGGCTCGAACCGTTTGATGTTAAAAATATAGACGATGGCCGCCAGGGTGAATCCGCCGGCCGCCAGTCCGACGCCGCAGAGGATGTCGAACCCGATCCAGATCCCCCACGGGAATTGATCGGTCAAATTGGTCGACGCGCCGAGTCCGTAGAAAAACCGCACGTACGTCGAATAAAGTCCGGCCGCCATGATCACGGCGGCAACCATACTCCAAAAACCATACCGGGAAATGAGCTTTTTCATGATTCCACCTGTTGTTTGCCGTTGTTCGAATGATGGTTTCGCCGCTGTTCTTCAAACCGCCGGACTTCGTCGCGCCGGTTGGTAATCCACCAAATGCCGAAGAGCATCGCGCCGCCGACGGAAACGACACCCGGGATCTTGGACAGTGCGTTCCAGGTCAACTGCGGCAGAGGAGTCTGCTGCAACGACGTGTTAAATCCGAGCTGTTCGAACGGCACCGAGGAAAGATACAGCACCGACGTGCCGCCCACCTCTTTTTCGCCGTAAATCTTCTGCACGTATTTTTCCGGTTCGGCGCTGATCCGTTCGTACGCTTCTTTCAAAAGATCGTCACGGTCTCCGAATTTCGTCGCACCCGTCGGGCACGCTTCGGAACAGGCCGTCGGAAGTCCTGCGGCCAGCCGGCCGTGGCACATCACGCATTTTTGCACGCGCGGATACGTGCTGGACCACTCATACCGCGGTACCTGGAACGGACAGGCCTGCATGCAATACCGGCAGCCGATACATTTTTCCGCATCGTACACCACCGGACCGTCCGCCATTTTTGTGAACGCGCCCACGGGGCACACCGATGCGCACGTCGGATCGTCGCAATGTTGACACAAGCGGCGGACGAACGTGCCGTTGTATTCTTCGAGCGCCGTATAGGCGGTCGGCGAGAGCGCTTTTTCTTCTTCCACCGGCATGCCGTTTGCCTCCTGGCATGCGGATTGGCAGGCATTACACCCGACGCAGAGGGTCAAGTCGATCAGCAGAGCTTTTTTCTTCAGCATGGATTCCTCCGGAATTATTCGATCACCAAAAATTCGCGTTCGAATTTTTTGCATTCATCGGCATTAAGATTGTTCATTACGCCGCGGGCCGGCAAACCGCCGTCCTGCATGGTAACGGGAACGGGCGCGGCAAGCCGGTTGAAAAATTCGCGCAACCGTCCGAATTCGTTCCGCAGCCACACGCGCGTGTCATCGCCGAGATAAAACAGGCGGAGATCTTTCGTATTGTCCGGCGTGATCGTGTACGCCCACCCTTCGCTGAACAACGCATCGTTCAGCCGTTCCGGATGTTCCGTCAGCCCGGCATTGGACGATTCGATCGTGCCGTCGATGGGAGAGCGAACGGTCAATTCTTTCGCCCCTTCGCCGATCCGAAGAATCGGTTCCCCTTTATGCACCCGATCGTGGTCTTTTTTTAACAATTGCACGGAGGGCGCAGCGAACATTCGGGCAAGGAAATCATCGATGCCGAGTTGCACTTTCCCCGAAGGGAAAAGACTCAGCCA
>CAZRWF010000038.1:9557-15266 GCA_964603685.1 uncultured Chitinophagaceae bacterium | reverse complement strand
TCGTTCGGACTGAGGATGATCAAAGGATGAATTGTCCAACAGCAGAAGTGTGGAACATTTCAACGGCGTGATTTCACCGGACGATGATAAAGTTCAAAATTTCAACGTAGGAGAAGGTTTTGAAGTGGTGAAAAATTGTACGGCGGGTGTTGAAAAATTGGACAAAGACCGGCAGGTCCGTTGCAAATGGTTCCCTTTAAAATGAAAAAGCCGCTGCGTTCGGCAGCGGCTCTGTTTACTCGGAGGGTGTGTTCAGTCCCGGGCGGGTATGAAGTTTTTTTTCAACAGATCGACATTCACGATATCGTTTAATTCCACGGTCGACGCATCGATCGTTCGACCTTCCCCGTTCCATTTTTCGTGGGCGTAAAAAACGGACAGGTCGCCGAAATCGACCACTCTTCCCTTCCACCATGTTCCGGTGCTATCGCGGACCTCCTCTTTGTTGATCGCAATATCGGCGACGATCGGCGCACGACCGTCCGGAAAGGTCACCGTCGCTTTTTCGATGATAATGTCGAACAACATACGGGTATTCATCGGAATGTTTTCATACGGAGCGACGCCCGCTTTGTCGTACGAACCGGCGGCGATGGAATGGAACACCGACAGCAATCCGACGCAATTCAGTTTTCGAATGAATGACTTTTCGGGATCATCCTTCCAGCCGCCGCTTTCCACCAATACGACGCTCGTCCCCCACCGCTGAATATTGTCACCGAACGCCCGCGGTTCGAAGGTGTCGTCATATTTTCCCAGATGACCGTGAACGAACGATTCGAGCACCAGCGTCAATGCGGAAGCCACTTTTTTCGCGCGCAGGCGGACGGGGTTATCCTCCTTCGCGACATTGTAGGCCGGCGCCAGCAACGAGATCACCGCAACGGTCCCCTTGTCTCCGACCGAATAGCGCGGATCCTGGTCATGCAAATTGAATCCGATCTCCGGCGCAAACCGGTCGCGCGTCGATTTTAAGATCCGCGCTTCGGGCGTCTGCAATCGCAGCGCGTCGCGGTTCATGTCGATCCCCTGCGAGGTCCGCCGCTGAAATCGCTCCGCACCGTCCGGATTGAGCATCGGGATCATCAGCAGCGTTGTTTCGGAGAGAATTTTTTTCACTTCCGGAGAATTCCTGTTCTTGCCGATATAGTTCAAAATATCCAGCAGCGCCAACGTTGCCGTCGGCTCGTCGCCGTGCATCTGCGACCAAAGGAAAATTTTCGTCTTTCCCTTCCCCAGCGTCAAAAGATTGATCGCACGTCCTTCGGCAGATGTGCC
Source organism: uncultured Chitinophagaceae bacterium (assembly GCA_964603685.1). Lineage (GTDB taxonomy): Bacteria > Bacteroidota > Ignavibacteria > UBA10030 > UBA8401 > UBA8401. The sequence continues at coordinate 13,988 of CAZRWF010000038.1, read as the reverse complement.
GATCTGTTCGATGGCGACAAGATCTCCGAGCGACTTTTGAAGGGACGCAAGATGTGCCGTCAGCTCCGCATGTTTCATACGGCGCGAAGAAATCTCTTGAAATTGATATCTGTCATAGGAGTCGAACAGGTGTTTCGCGAATTGGGCTTCCGAAGATTGAGTGGCCATAAGAAAAAGTGTTAAGAGAAGAATATTTTTTGACATAACGATCCGTCATAATGGATACAAAACAGAATCCTGCCGAGCTTTTATCACTGCGGTGGGAATATAGTAACAAAAAACCGTTTGAAAAGCATCCTCATCCAACTCCCCGCTCCCCGTGGGCTCGTCCGGACCTGGCGGCAGCACGGGAAATAAAAATCCCCGCATCCCTTTTCGGGATCCGGGGATCGTTGAGACGCGCGTCAACGGTGAAATTTATTTCAGGAGCAGCATCCGTTTCGTATCGCTGAAGGCAGTACCGTTCTCCAATTGAACGGCGACGCGATAGAGATACATTCCGCTCGCAACGCGCGTTCCGGCTGCGGCAGTGGCGTTCCACACAACGGCATTATATCCGGCGTTGCCGGTGCCGTTGAAGATCTCGCTGACCACATTTCCCAACACGTCGTATACCGTCACCGACACCCGCGCCGGCGCAGGAAGGGTATAACTGATCACGGTGGAGGGATTGAACGGATTCGGATAATTTTGATTGACGACAAACGATTCCGGTGCCGTACGTCCGTCGCCGACCGAGGTAGAGCCGCTGATGGAGATCGAATCGGCGCTGCGGGTCGTCTGCACGGTCGATGTTCCGCTGCGCGGCGGCGCCACCATAAAAATCTCTTCGTTGCTGTTCTCGAACCAGATCAGATTTCCCGCCCAGTCGAGAGCGAGGTCCGCGTTGGCGTTGTTGTTTCCCCCGATGCTGCCGGGAACATCTCCCGATTTGAAAATTCGTTTGGCATCGGGGAACAGACCGTCAATTCCCGTGACCATGTGGATTCCCAGATTCAACGTATCACTTCCCGTGGCGCCCCGGATGCTGTAATAGAGCGTATCATCGGAAGCGGAATTTTTGTCCGGACCGCTCCACAATGCCAGGCACACCGGCTGTCCGGTGGAATGGGTGATCGAAAAGGCGGCGTCGACCCGTTTTTTCGGAAGTGTCCCGGAAATGTCATACCGTTCCACATAACCGGGGGCTGTGCCGGCCGTGCCGGTGCGTAACGTGACATACATCGCTCCCGCGTCATCCAGAATCACATCGCGCACATACGTCCCGAGAGAAAGGACCGGAACAAGTGCGGTGGAAAGTGTATCGTTATTCCCGATATCGGCACGCCACACCATCGTATCCGCCGCAATGTATATCTTCAGATCCGCGCCGCTGCCGACGGTGTATAATCCGCGCGGCTGGCTGATATTTCGAATGATGATCTTCGGAGCAGCCGAATCGTGGTCCAACCGCGTCACAAAACTTCCGCCGTTGCTTACTTGATAGATCCGTCCTTTGGCATCCACGGCCGTACTCCAGGGAGCCGTTCCGCCCCAGTCGAACGTGCCGCCGTTGGCGACACCGAATGTGTTCATCAGAAGAGGATGACCGGCTTCCGTTCCCGCGAAGGTGCCGTCCGGATTATAACGCAGTGTACCTTGTTTGTATCCGTCGTTGTTGCCCGGATCGGAATTGCTTGCATACCAATAACCGAATCCTTTCGAATTCATGTTTTTATTCACCTCCACACCGCGCGTGTAAATCCCGCGCGAGATCGGAGCAACATCCGCGGTGTTCTGAAAATAGAACCACGTGTGGTTCGTTGTGGAGTATACTTTGCCGGTGGCGGTGATGGTGTAATAATAATGTGTGTTCGGAGCGGAGCCGGTCCCGTCCCAGGTGACGGAATTCGGGTTGGTCGATCTTCCTTGATTGGTTGCATTGATTGTTGCCACGACGGCGTTGGTGCCGGCATGAATCACTTTGACGGAAACCGACATCGCCGTGTCGTTCAAATAATACCATATTTTTGCACCCGACCCGTCATTGACTTTGCCGTCAAACGGACTCCCGTTCGGATTCGTCACCTGCATCCGGGAAGCGAACACATCTGCCAACAGCAATCCGGAACAGAAAAAAACCGCCGCCGCAAAAAGTGAAAATTGTTTTTTCATACTTCCTCCAATCGAATCTGAAAAGAGATGGTGGGTTGATCGTCGCTGCCGGCAGGAAATGCGATCGGTCCGTGGAAACCGACAATTTTATCCGATAATTTCAGGGAATATAGTCCCTTTGTCAAAGAATCGCAACAAAACGGGGAAAAAAGTTGATCTTGGGATTTCGGCGGAATTTTCGTACCTTTGTTGACATTTTTTCCCTTATCCCGATGATTCGGGATTTTTTTTCACCATTTGTAAAGTTAGGAGAGTTGTCTGTGGAAGTAACAATTGCCAATGTGAATGACTGTACCCGTGAAATGACCGTCACCATGTCGCAAGAAGAACTCGCCCCTCATTTCGAGAAGGCCTATAAAGAAGCGGCACCGGAACTGGAGATTAAGGGGTTCCGGAAAGGAAAAGTGCCGATGACGATGATCAAAAAAATGTTCGGCGCGAGCATCGAATATCAGGCGGTAGAAGAAATCACCAACGATATCTTTAAGGCGGAAGTCGAACAGCGCAACCTCAATCCGATCGGCACCCCCTCCATCAACAAAATCGACTTCAAACCGGGAACACCTCTTACTTTCGTGGTCAAATTTGAAGTTCGGCCGGAATTTGAACTGAAGGATTACACATCAATCGCCGTCGATAAGTACGTCCACAAGACCAACGAAACGGAGATTCAGAGCGAAATCGAACGCCTGCAGCAGATCAATTCATCGACGGAAGAAGCGGCAACGGCGGCGGATGATCTTCACATCGTCACGGTGGACATGGTGGATGTGGATGCAAACGGACATTCCCGCGAAGGTATGAAGATCTACTTGCGGGAAAAATCGACCGAAAAGGAGATTAAAGAAGCGCTTCTCGGCACTTCCGTCGGCGATGTCAAAGAAGTGAAATTTTCCCATCAACACGGCGATCATTCCCACGACGTCCACCTGAAATTGACGGTGAAAAAAATCGAAAAGGTGATCCTGCCGCCGATGGACGACGCCCTTGCCCAAAAGGTGAGCAACGGCAAGTTTCAGACCGCCGCGGAATTGAAGGAAAATATCTCCAAGGACCTGCAGGAGTTTTGGAAAGAACGGAGTGAACGCCGGTTCGAGAACGATTTGCTCTCGGCCATCGTCCAACAATATGATTTTACCGTTCCCGAAGCGCTGATCAGCAACGTTACGGACACCTTCATCGAAGATGCAAAAAACCAGCAGTCGAATCGGCAATTGCCGAAAAATTTCAATGAAAAGGCGTACCGGGAACAGGCGCGGGAGACCGCCATCTGGCAATCCAAATGGCTCTTGATAAAAGAGCAATTCATCGCCAAAGAAAAGATCGAAATTTCGGATGCGGAGATCGAGAAGATCGCTTCGGAAGAGGCGGCAAAATTGAATATCGACAAAGAACGGCTTGTGAATTTCTATAAAAGTTCCGATAATGCGCTGGAGCGGTTGAAGTATAACCGTCTTGTTGATATTCTCAAGCAAAATGTGAAGATTACGGAAGTCGAGACCGACGACTACAGTAAATTTGCGGTACAATAAGGATTGACGGAACACCGGCTTGCGGTGGAGCAATTTTTCGGCATCTCATCCGTCTAATACCAGAACCGCCAATTTACCAATTTCAGGAGTATTATGGTCACCACGCAGAACATGACAACAAAACCTTACGAATTGTACAATCAACTCGTTCCGATGGTCGTCGAACAGACCAGCCGCGGTGAACGGGCGTATGATATTTTTTCCCGGTTATTGAAGGAACGGATCGTATTTATCGGCACGGCGATCGATGATTATGTCGCATCGCTGGCGATTGCACAGATGCTCCATCTCGAAGCGGAAGATCCGGACAAAGATATTTCGGTCTATATCAACTCCCCCGGCGGTTCCGTAACGGCGGGATTGGCGATTTACGACACCATGCAGATCATTCGTCCTCAGGTTTCGACGATCTGTGTCGGCATGGCGGCCAGCATGGGAGCGATTTTGCTCTTAGCCGGTGAAAAAGGAAAACGCCAGGCCCTCCCGAACGCGCGTATTATGATTCATCAGCCGTGGGGCGGCGTGCAAGGAACGGCTTCCGACATCAGCATTCAGGCGGAAGAGATCCTGAAAACAAAAAAACGTCTCAATGAGATCATCGCTCAACACACCGGCAGAACCATCGCCGATGTGGAAAAGGATACGGACCGCGACAATTATATGTCCTCCCAGCAAGCGATGGAATACGGCATCATCGACAAGGTGCTGACAAAACGCCCCGCGGAAAATAAAAAAGAAAAATAAT
>CAZRWF010000038.1:0-9457 GCA_964603685.1 uncultured Chitinophagaceae bacterium | reverse complement strand
GCGATCCGCCGAAGGCGGAGAGCGCGTCGAAGGGTGAATTACCAGCAGGATATGAGCAAACAAAAGAGCGAAGATAAAGTACGATGTTCCTTCTGCGGCCGCCGGCCGGAAGAAGTCACCAGCATTATTGCCGGGCCGGATGTCTATATCTGCGACATGTGCGTCTCCACGTCAATGGACATCATTCGCAACAATCTTTCGTCTGCCCGTACCAAGAGGATCAAGAACAAAGGACTTCTGACGCCGACACAGATCAAATCCGCTTTGGATGAATATGTGATCGGACAAGAACAAGCGAAAAAGACTCTGGCGGTTGCCGTCTATAATCATTACAAACGGATCGATACGCAGGAACAATTCGCCGATCCGGACAACGTGGAAATCGAAAAGAGCAATATTCTTCTGATCGGCTCCACCGGAACAGGAAAAACGCTGCTCGCGCAAACATTGGCGCGCATTCTTGATGTTCCGTTCGCGATCGCCGATGCAACGACGCTGACGGAAGCGGGGTACGTGGGAGACGACGTGGAAACGGTCCTCGTCCACCTGCTGCAGAATGCGGAATACAATGTGGAACGGGCGGAACGGGGAATCGTCTACATCGACGAAATCGACAAGATCGCGCGGAAAAGCGACAGCGCATCGATCACCCGCGATGTCTCCGGCGAGGGTGTACAGCAGGCGTTGTTAAAAATCCTCGAAGGAACGGTGGCCGGCGTACCGCCGAAAGGGGGTCGCAAACATCCCGAGCAGAGCCTGATCAACCTGAATACGAAGAACATCCTGTTCATCTGCGGCGGTGCGTTCGAAGGACTCGAAAAGATCATCTCCCGGCGCGTCCACAAAAACGCTTTGGGATTCGGCGCGGAGATCAAAAGTAAAAAAGAACAGTCGACCGATGCTTACATTCAAATCGCCGAACCGGACGATCTTTTGAAATTCGGCCTGATACCGGAATTCATCGGAAGGCTTCCCGTGTTGACCACGCTGCATTCGCTGGACGAGGGGGCGCTGATGAACATCCTCGTGGAACCGAAAAACGCCATCGTCAAACAGTTTAAAAAACTGTTCAAATATGAAGGGGTCGATCTCGATTTTGAGGAGGCGGCGCTGAAACAGATCGTCGCCAAAGCAATGGCGAGAGGGACCGGTGCCCGCGCGTTACGGTCGGTGGTGGAAGAAATCATGCGGGATATCATGTATGAACTTCCTTCCAAAGCGAACGTGACGAAATGTGTCGTCACCAAAGAGACGGTCGAAAAGAAAAAAGAACCGATTTATGTTCTGGAAGAAAGAAAATCGGCGTAAGAGATCTCACACAAAGACACAATAAGTAAAGCGACTCTCCGAGTCGCTTTTTTATTGCCTTTTTGTTAAGAATACTCCGTCGGTTTCAATTGCCTTCCTATGACCCAACCCGGAGATTCGCCTACGGAATAAAATGGAGCGTGATTCTCCAGAATCGCTTTGTCGCCTGATCCAATGCTGCTTTTACTGAAAAAATCCTCGAAAGTCTTCTTTAACGTATGACCACCGCCACTCCTTCCACTCATTGCATAAACCGGCTTTCACCGGATTATACAGTATGTATCGAATAACATTTTCCGTCTCGCGATCGTCTTTGACGATATGATCATAACTTTCGTGTTGCCAAAATTGGTTTCCGGACCGGTCCAAAGTTTTGTTCGATATTCTTGCCGTATATTTCTTAAGCGACTGTAATACATCCGCAACACTTTTTCCGGAATAATCAAACGAGTGGTCGAAAAGCATATGAACATGATTCGGCATTATCGTGAAACAGATCAAATCGTATGATTGTCCATCGAGGAAATGGATCGTTTGTGCAACACCATCGGCGATGGCCGGCCGCGAAAGCCATCGATCACCTTCGCTGAAAACATCCAAAATTTGATCGAACTTTTCGAAATATTGTCTCTGGGCGTTGATCTTCGCAATCGTATCTGCTTTTATAATGTTTGATTTTATCTCATCGTATTCGTTCTTGAGATTTTCAACAACATTTTTGGGGAGGCTATTTGCCAAACGAAAGGTGATAAAATATCGCGATGATGGAGCGAAGAGGTGAGGAAGGTTTCTTTTGTAATAGGATATAAACACAGATTCTGACAAGCTGCCTCTGATCCAAAGTAAAACGAATCTGGAGATTCGTTTTACAGTTCACTCATTCCCCACCACCCAGCTTAACGCAACGATGGCGGCGGTTTCTGTCCGCAGTCTTCTTCGGCCGAGCGACACCTGCGTGAACTCCGCTTTTTCCGCCTGAAGAATTTCTTCTTCGGTGAATCCTCCTTCGGGACCGATCAGAATCATGGCGGAACGGGGCGGTTTCCGGTTTTTCATTGCTTCGGCGATAAACAGCACGTGGTCCGTTCGTTCGTATGGGATCAGTTTCAGATCGAATTCCGTGGAGTTGGCAATAACGATATCGAAATCGGCCGGCGGAGCGATCTTTGGCAGAATGCATCGGCCCGATTGTTTCATCGCGGCAAGAGCGATGTTGTTCCACCGCTCTTCCTTCGGCGAACGGGCGATGGTGCGCGATGTCTGCAGCGGTATAATCGTCCGCACGCCGAGCTCCGTCGCTTTTTCCACAATCCAATCCATGCGCGACGGATTTTTCAACTGCGCCACCGCCAGGGTAATGTCGATATCGGGCTCATGCAGATGGTGGTGTTCGTATATGATTTCGCATTCCACCATTTCCGGCGCGACAAGACGGATGACGGCCTCGAACGCTTTCCCCGCACCGTCCACCACCCAAATGAGATCGCCGGGCTGCTTGCGAAGAACGCGCGAAATATGTTTCGCTTCATCCCCTTCGATAGCGATATGCTGATCGATAATAAATTCCGCCGGAACGTAAAAAAATTCACTCATAATCACCAATGGCGCGATTGTGTCGATTGTGTCGATTGTTTCGATAGCGCACAGTACCAATCCAATATCTCAATCCATTCTCCCCTTCTGCTATTTCACAATTTCACAGTTTTACAATTTTACAATTCCACAATTATAATATTTTTTACCTCGATCACAACGCCGCTCCCAAATCGAGAATAATCTCCCCTTTGGAGAACGATTGTCCGTACGGCACGCCGAATTCCACCCTCGCCACGGCGCTATAGGCCAGCAGCAGGTGCAGCCCTGCACCGTACCCGGAGGTAAACCGGTTGATCGCGATCGGATCACCCCGAAACCACGTATTGCCCGCATCGGCAAACACCGCCACGTTCAATGCATATCGTACATCCCGGAACTGTTCGAACGGAATGAACGGGAAATGCAAATACCGCGGCGTGATGACCGGAAGATGTGCTTCGACGGTCGATCCGACGATCTGCTCCCCTTCCAGAATAGTCTTAAAATGTCCCCGGATCCGTTCGGTATATCCGAAAAAAACATTGCCGTAATTCGGTACGGTTCCTCCGCTGGCAATGTTGGCAAAGATCCGGCCGGCAACGATGATTTTGTTTCCGACCGGTATGAACCTCCGGTAGTCCATGCCGAACCGCTGATAATCGACATCTTTTTCGAAAAGACCGAACTTCGACACGCCGAAACTGAGATATGTTCCGTATTGTGCGTACTCTTTCAGATCGCGCGTATCGTAAAAATATGCTGCGTGCAGAGAATAAAATTCATCCCGGCCGTTCGGGGACAACGTTCTGCCGGCCCGGTTATCGCTCACCTTCAAATTGAGGAATTCCACCTTCATGGTGATGAGCGTGAAAAGCGAAAACTGCTTTCCGACCGTCACCTCGCCGCCCGAGCGCCGTTCGTCGAAATTGGGGGCGCCGGATAGCGACAAGAGGCTCCGGTTGCGCAGTTCAGTATAATATGCCCGGAGGGAAAAAAATATCCGATTTTGCAGATCGATCTGCGGATTGATGTAATTGATCGACACGAAGGGATCGTATCCGAGAGCGAATGCACCATAGAGGCGGACGTTTTCTCCCGCCACATTATTGTGCGCCAATCCCAATCCGTAATAATATTTCGAAAAGTCCCTGTCTTTAATACCGACGACGGGAAACGGATAAAAAAACCACCGTTCAACGACCTGAACGGAGAGGAGCGCAATATCGCCGCTGTCCGGCACCACGTCGATGGTCACTTTGGTGAAGAGCCGCAGGCTGTAGATGCGGTTGATGTCGTACTGCAGGTCCTGATGCGTGATCAATGCACCGGGTTTGAGGGACATTTCCTGTTCGATGATGTGGTATTTCGTCAGTTCGTTGCCGATATAGATGATCTGGCCGACCCGGTATGTGGAATCGGGAAAGTTCATCGCAGGAATCGTCACCTGCTGCGCGGCAGCGGTGGAAAAAAGGACGATCAGTATCAACAGCAGTCGTATCATCATGGGCAATATAACAAAAATAAAAGGGCAGAACATCGGTTCTGCCCTCGTCTCATCGGGAAAAACATCTCAGCGGATCAGTGCGCGGTGCTCCACAGCAATACATCGGTCCATCACCACTCCCAGTCCCGCTTTTTCCGCCCGCATCGCCGCTTCTTGATTGATCACCCCAAGCTGCATCCAGATATTTTTCGCGCCGGCGGCGATCGCTTCATCCACCACCGGACCGACACTGTCGGAATTCCGGAAGATGTCGACCAGATCCACTTTTTCGGGAAGCGACCGTAGATCGGGATAACATTTCATTCCCAACACTTCTTCATACTGCGGATTTACCGGGTATACGGTATACCCTTTCCGCCGAAGGTATGCCGCGATCTCGCCGCTGTCCCGCCACGGTTTCGGCGATGCGCCGACCACGGCGATGGTCTTTGTGGAGATCAGGAGCGATTTTAGTTCTTCGTCAGTCGATAGCATGTGTAATTTCGAAATTGATAATTGTTGAATCGTGAAATTGCGAAATTATTCAATTCCACAATTCCGCAATTCCACAGTTTATACCGCGGGGTTTTCCATATAACTTTCCATGGGGGGACAAATACAAATTAACTGACGGTCGCCGTGTGTGTTGTTCACCCGGCCGACACTCGGCCAGAATTTGTGTGCCCTTACCCACGACGTCGGGAACGCCGCTTTTTCCCTCGCGTACGGATGTTTCCATTCGTCCGCCATGACGGAAAAAGCCGTGTGCGGCGCGTTTTTCAGCACGTTATCCTCTTTGGGATATTTCCCCTGCTCGATCTCTTCGATCTCTTTCCGGATATGGAGCATCGCGTCGCAGAATCTGTCTAGTTCGCCTTTCGGTTCGCTTTCGGTCGGTTCGATCATCATCGTTCCGGCCACCGGGAAAGAGACGGTCGGAGCATGAAATCCGTAATCCATCAGCCGTTTCGCGATGTCCTCCACTTCCACGCCGGCGGACGATTTAAATTTCCGCATGTCGAGAATCATTTCATGGGCACAGCGGCCGTTCGATCCCACATACAAAACATCGTACGCTTTTTCGAGGCGGGATTTGATGTAATTCGCATTCAGTATGGCGTACTTCGTGGCATTTGTCAGTCCCGACGCTCCCATCATTTTGATGTACACGTACGAAATCAGCAGAATGCTGGCGCTTCCCCACGGAGCGGCCGACACCGCACTCATCGATTGTTCTCCGCCGATCTCCACGACGGAATGCCCGGGCAGGAACGGCACCAGATGCGGTGCGACGCAGATCGGACCCATGCCCGGTCCGCCGCCGCCGTGCGGAATGCAGAATGTCTTGTGCAGGTTCAAATGGCACACATCGGCGCCGATCCGCGCCGGAGAAGTTAATCCGACCTGCGCGTTCATGTTGGCGCCGTCCATATACACCTGTCCGCCGTTGTTGTGGATAATGGAGCAGATCTCCTGGATCGATTCTTCGAAGACACCGTGTGTGGAAGGATAGGTGACCATCAAACAGGCGAGATTCGCTTTGTATTGCTCCGCTTTCGCTTTCAAATCGTCCACTTCGATATTGCCGCGGTCGTCGCATTTCACCACCACCACCTGCATTCCCGCCATCACCGCGCTGGCGGGATTGGTGCCGTGTGCCGACTGCGGGATGAGCGCGATCGTGCGGTGCGACTCGTTTATCGACCGGAAATATTCGCGGATCACGAGCAGTCCGGCATATTCACCCTGCGCGCCGGCGTTCGGCTGCAACGACACTCCGGCGAATCCGGTGATCGCTTTCAGATCGTCGGAGAGTTCTTCGAAGATCTGCGTGTACCCCATCGCCTGATCCCGCGGTGCAAAGGGATGGAGTGCGCCGAATTCGGGCATCGTCACCGGAAGCATTTCGGTGGTGGCGTTCAGCTTCATGGTGCACGAACCGAGCGGGATCATGGAAAAATTGAGGGAAAGATCCTTCATCTCCAACGCGTGGATATACCGGAGCATCTCATGTTCGGAATGATGCGAATTAAAAACCGGGTGGAGCATAAAATTACTTTTGCGGACGAGCGGCGCGTCCCACGTGAGCGATAAATTTTTCGATAATTCCGCCGCGGAGATCACTTTGGATTTCACCGAAGCGAAGATGGAAAGGAGCGTCTCCACTTCTTTCAGTGTGGTGGTTTCGTCCACGGAAATTCCGATGACGGAATCGCTGATCGGACGAAGGTTGCATTGTGCGCCGAGCGCGCGGTTCAGAATGGAAGCGGTCGCCGTCCCGGTCTCGATCCTGAGCGTGTCGAAATACGTAACGTTGGTCTGCCGGAATTCGAGTTTCTGCAATCCTTTTTCCAAAGTCTTGGCAAGGCCGTGAACGCGCGCCGCGATCTTTTTTAATCCTTCGGGACCGTGGTAGACGCCGTACATGCCGGACATGATCGCGAGCAGCACCTGGGCGGTGCAGATATTGCTTGTCGCTTTTTCGCGGCGGATATGCTGTTCCCGCGTTTGCAGCGCCATCCGGTATGCGGTATTGCCGTTGGAATCGATCGAGACGCCGATGATCCTTCCGGGCATCACCCGTTTGAACTCATCCTTCGTGGTCAGAAAAGCGGCGTGCGGACCGCCGTACCCCATCGGTACACCGAACCGCTGGGAACTTCCCACCACGATATCGGCCCCGAATTCGCCCGGCGGAGTCAGCAGCGTCAACGCCAGAAGATCTGCCGCCACGGCGACGAGAACACCCTTCGATTTTGCCTCCGCACAAAATCCGGAATAGTCATAGATCGCTCCTTCGCCGGCCGGATATTGTACGATCGCCCCGAAGATCGTATCGCCGAAGTCCACCGTCCGATGGTCGCCGACCACTACGTCGATGCCGAGCGGCACCGCCCGTGTTTTGATCACATCGATCGTTTGCGGGAAACATTCCTCCGAAACGAAAAACTGATTCCCTTTTTTCCCGTGGTTGACGGAATACATCATGAACATCGCTTCCGCCGCCGCCGTCGCCTCGTCCAGCAGCGACGCGTTCGCGATCTGCATGCCGGTCAGGTCGATCACCATCGTTTGATAGTTCAACAGCGCTTCCAGTCTCCCTTGCGCAATCTCCGCCTGATACGGCGTATACTGCGTATACCAGCCCGGATTCTCCAGGATATTCCGCTGGATCACCGGCGGAACAATGGTTCCGTAGTAGCCGGCGCCGATGAAGGACCGGAACACTTTGTTCCGCGCCGCGATCCCGCGGATGTGCTTCATCGTTTCGAATTCCGGCATCGCTTTTCCGATGTTCATGGGACTTTCCAGCCGGATGTGCGGCGGGACGGTCTGATCAATCAATTCATCGAGCGACGACACGCCGATCGTTTTCAGCATTTCGTTCGTTTCGTCGTGGTTCGGTCCGATGTGGCGCGGTTCGAATGTGTCGGAAGGAAGCAGGTTGAGGTTCATAAGGAAAATAAAATTGAGGTTAAAGGTGCAAGGTTAAAGGTTCAAAGTTGAAGGTTGAATGTTTAGGGTTAATGGTTAAAGGTCCGAATGATCATGATCGATGTGACGAAAAATATGTTGAAGGATGAACAGAGGAGAGTACGGATTTTTTAGATCTGAACCCTTCACCATTAACCTTTTTCTGAATTGCCAAGTTTTCCCAACGCAATTTCCGCCGCCGCTTGTTCCGCCTCTTTTTTGTTTTTTCCCACACCGCGTCCCAGCACTTCTTCGCCGATCGTCACCTGAATCGTGAAGGTCCGGTCGTGATCCGGTCCCTCTTCGTTGACGGTGTGGTAGCGGGGAATTCCCTTGCCCAGGGATTGCGATCGTTCCAACAGTTCGCTCTTATAATTTTTATCGCTTACATCCAAATATCCGCCGGAAAGAGCGGAGGTGAGGCGTTCCAGGATAAAACGTTTCGCCGTGGGCAGTCCGCCGTCCAAATACATTGCGGCGATCACCGCTTCATAGGCATCGGCGAGAATCGTGTCGAATCCTTTCTCCTGCACGCCGGCGGAATTGGTGTGCGTCAGCATAAACTTCCGCAGATCGATCTCTTTCGCACAAAATGCCAGCGCTTTTCTGTTAACCAGGCGGGAGCGGAGGATCGTCAACTCCCCCTCCTCTTTTTCGGGATAGGTGGAATAAAGGTATTCGGCCACCACAAAACTGAGGATGGCATCCCCCAAAAACTCCAACCGTTCGTTCGATTGCAGATCGTCGACGTGCGAAACCGGAATGAACGACCGGTGCACCAGCGCGCGGACGAAAAAGTCTTTGTTCCGGATGGTATAACGAAGCGCTGATTGCAATTGGTTCCAGTCGATGCGTGAATACAGCGGGGCGAGCGTACCGACGGGCGTGCCGGAGAACGAAGCAAAAAATTGACGGAGACGCGAAAGAAGCACGAAGGTGATTTTTATGACAACTGCCCTGTCCGTGCTGAAGAGAAAAGCGGTAATCCCGCTTCTTATCTCGACCGAATCACCAAACCCGCTCAACAATCGCGTCGGTCATCTTGAGCAACGGCGCAAAAGCGCCGGCGACGAAGGCCCGAAGGGTTCCTTCGGTGATGACCCAAAGGCAATGTTATTCGACCGACATAATGTATTCAGATGGACGTTTATTGCCATAAAGATAAGGAAAAATGGGGAAAAATTCTGCTCAAAATCCGACCTTATATCTCTTCTTTTTCGGCTCCGCCATTAATTGACGGATCGCTTCAAACACGAATTTGATATGTTTATCATGCGACTCATATTTCCGCTCCAGTTCTTCCAGTTTTTTTGTCAGATCTTTGTGAGATGAGAGCAATTCGCGGAGTTTGACAAATGCCCTCATGATGGCAATATTGACCTCGATTGCCCGCTCGCTCTTGAGCACACTGGACAACATCGCCACTCCTTGTTCCGTAAAGACATACGGCAGTTTCCGGTGACCGCCACGTCCTTTTGATATCACAAATTGTGATATCAAAGATTCATTTTCTTCCTCGGTCAATTGAAACATAAAATCTGCGGGAAACCTTTGAACATTCCTTTTCACCGCTTGATTTAACTGGCTCGTCGGCACACCATAAAGATCGGCAAGATG
>CAZRWF010000037.1:0-27039 GCA_964603685.1 uncultured Chitinophagaceae bacterium | reverse complement strand
CATCCGGAACGGCGTCCGGCGTCAGCATAAATCCTCCCCCCTCCCATTTACCGATGCCGACACACAGAAGGAAATAGTTTTTTGTCACACTCTCATTGCCGATCGTTACCGTCATCCGGTGCGGCCGGTATCCGGCGATCGTTTTCATCAACGCGAGCATATACAACGGTATGCCCCGCAGCCAGCGGATGGAACGGACATTTTCGGCGACCGCGGCGTCAAAACCGAGACCGAGCGAATTGAAGAATCGTTTTTCGGACCGGTGCCCGTCCGCGTGCGTCAACCGCACCGTGCCGTGATCGAACCGCGCGATCACCGGCTGCTCCAACCGGCGCAGCAGATCGGCAGGCCGGTCCGGCGCTCCGACGATCCGCGCAAAATCATTTCCGGATCCTTCGGACAGAACCGCCAGAGCTGCCTCCGAACCGATTAATCCCGAGGCCGTTTCGTTCACCGTTCCATCCCCGCCAACCGCAACGACGATGGCGGAAGTCGCCGACGCTTCGCGTGCGAGTCGTTCCGCATCACCCGGACCGGAGGTAAGAAGTACGGAGTGTTCCAGTGTCGAATGCAGGAGAGAATCGCGCAACGCGCCGTATATTGCTTGCGCTTTACCGCGGCCGGCGGCGGGATTAACGATGAATGTGATATGGCGCTTCGACGTCATTCGTACCGAAGCGCATCGATCGGATTTAATTGGGCCGCTTTCCGGGCAGGGTACAGTCCGAAGAAGATCCCGACGGCGGCGGAGAAAACGAAGGCAAGGATGATCGATTCCGGCGAAACGAGCGTCGTCCAACCGGCCAGCGACGTGATCAATTCGGAGCTGAGCACACCGAGCACGACACCGATCAGACCGCCGAGCAGACTGAGGACGACCGCTTCAATGAGGAATTGCATCAGGATATTTTTTCCGGTTGCACCGATGGCCATTCTGATCCCGATCTCTTTCGTTCGTTCCGTCACCGAAACGAGCATGATGTTCATGATGCCGATACCGCCGACAATAAGTGAAATTGATGCGATGGATGCAAGCAGAATCGTCAGAACTTCGGAGGTGGACTGGGCAGCGGTGGCGATCTCCGTTTGGCTGCGGACGGTAAAATCATTTTCGTCCCACGGCTGCAATTTGTGCCGAACGCGCAGGACCTCCGTGATCTGTGCCTGCGCATCGCTCATCGCCTCTTCGCTGACAGCGGAGGCGAGCATGCTCCCCAAATGCGTCTGCCGCGTCAGTTTTTTCATGAAGGTCGTATACGGCACGATGATCACGTCATCCTGATCGCTCCCTTGCGCCGATTGACCTTTCACGGAGAGGACCCCGATCACCTTAAACGGCATTTTTTTGATCCGGATGATTTGACCGACGGGATCGTTTCCTTTAAATAGATTGTCGACGATGGTCTGTCCGACGATGCACACTTTGGTTGCCCCGCGGATATCGGTCTCGGTGAACAATTGTCCGCTCGAAATCGGCCAGGAACGGATGGAAAAATAGTCGATGGACGCACCGATCACGCCGGTCCGCCAATTTTGTTCCTGATAGACGATCTGCGATCCGTCGCGGATCGACGGAGAGATGAGGGCGACGGAAGGACATTGGGCTTGAATCGCCTCCATATCTTCCACGGTCAGGGAAGCGGCGGTGCCCATTCCGGTCCGAACCCCGCCCTGGTTGAACGAACCGGGAAAGATCAGGATTACGTTAGTACCGAGCGACGCGATCTGCTTTTTGATATTCTCCTGCGCACCCGTGCCGACCGCCATCATGGCGATCACTGCACCGACACCGATGATGATGCCGAGCATAGTGAGGAACGAACGGATTTTGTTCCGGGTGAGTGAATTAAGCGCTATGTCGAACGTATCGAGGATCCCCATCGCGGCTCAGAAGCGTCGCGGCATGCCGCCGCCGGTTTGGCGTTGATTAAAGGGGGATGACGACTGCGGTATCGTCGGCCGCTGCGATATTGTTCCGATCACGATCTCTTTCCCTTCGTCGATTCTGCCGCGAACGATCTCGGTGAATGTCCCGTCCGAAATTCCGGTCCGCACCATCACCGGTTCCAATTTTTTCCGCTCGTTCATCACCCAGATCCGGTTGATGCCGCGCGATTGCATCCGGCGCATCATCGCCTGCGGATCGGATCCGCCGGTTCCGTCACCCCGCTGCATCCGTTCGCCCCATTGACGGCGGCGTTCCGACCGCGCCGAATCATCGCCGCCGCCGTTGTTCGATTGCGCGGAATCTTTCCGCTGTTCGATGTACTCCTCCGGAGGATTAAACCGGAGGGCGACGGTCGGCACCTTCAACACCGATTCTTTTTTCGTCACTTGAATGGTGACGGTCGCCGTCATACCCGGCATCAGTTTCAGATCGGGATTCGGCACGTCGATGATGACGGTGTAGTTGACGACATTCTGCTCCACCTTGGGGGAAAGGCGGACCTGTTTTACTTTTCCGCTGAATGTCTGCTCGGGGTACGCATCGACGGTAAACGACACTTCCTGACCCTCTTCAACCCTTCCGATATCCGCCTCATCCACATTCGCCTGCACTTGCATCTTCGTCAGATCGTTGGCGATGGTAAAGAGCGTCGGCGCCGAAAGGCTCGCAGCGACGGTTTGCCCCACATCGACCGCGCGCGAGATCACGACGCCGTCAATCGGCGATTTGATGGTGGCGTACCGGAGATTGATCTTCGCCCGTTCCACCTGCGCGACCGATTGTTTTTTGGTGGCATCGTTCGCTTCGTACTGCGCCATCGCCGCATCATAGTCCGCCTGCGATGCGAGATTTTTTTCCATCAACGTTTTGATCCGCTCGTAACTCCGCTTGGCTTCGTTGTACTGCGCGGTGGTGCGCTGCAGGCTCGCTTCGGCATCGCGGACACTCGCTTCGAGAAACGTCGGATCGATCTGCGCGACGATCTGACCTGCTTTTACGATGTCGTTGAAATCGACATTCACTTTTTGCAATGTTCCGGAGACTTGCGAACCGACCTGTACGGTCCGGACAGCGCTTAATGTTCCGGTGGCGGTCACGACCACCTGAATATCCCCGCGTGTCACCGTGTCGTACCGAAATTGGACCGCCTCGGACTCATCGGAGGAATAAAAGTAATATCCGGTGGTGACGGCGACCAGCAGAACGGAGATAATGATAAGAAGAATATTTTTTTTCATTGTTCCTTTTGATAAACGGAATAGACCATTATTGGACACCACCGAACGGTCGGAAGTTTAGTTGTTCCGTTGTAGAATAGACAAAAAACCCGCACGGAATGTTCCCGTGCGGGGGCTGTTTATTGCAATTCCACCGCGTCAACGGCGCAGATCGCGACCATATTGACGATGTCGGTCACCTCGGCGCCGCGCTGCAATACGTGCACCGGCTTCGCCATGCCCATCAGAATCGGTCCGATCAATTCTGCTTCTCCGATCCGTCCCATGAGTTTGTAGGCGATATTCGCTGAATTCAGACTCGGGAAAATCAACACGTTCGCCGAACCTTGCAGCATGCTGAACGGATATTCTTTTTCCAGGATCTCCGGCGTAACGGCGGTATCGGCCTGCATTTCACCGTCGATGATCAGTTTCGGATTTTTCGATTTGACGATCTCCACCGCCCGTTTGATCTTTTCGGAACGGGGATGTTTTGTGCTGCCGAAATTGCTGAACGACAACATCGCGACGCGCGGTTCCACGTCGAACCGTTGCACCGTTTCGGCGGTGAGCAGAGCGATTTCCGCCAGCGTTTCGGCATCCGGATCGATGTTCACCGTCGTATCCGAAAAGAAGTACGTCCCTTTTTTGGCGATCACCGCATACATGCCGGAGACATTTTTGATCGTGCGGCGCATGCCGATCACGTTCAAGGCCGGACGGATCGTGTCAGGATAATTCGTCGTGAGTCCGGCGATGACGCCGTCCGCATAGCCGAGCCGGACCATCATCATGGAGAAATAAAACCGCTGCAGCATCGTCCGTTCCGCATACGAGCGGGTGACCCCTTTGCGCTGACGGAGGCGGAAATATTCTTCCACAAACTGTTCTCTTTGCGGAAATGTTTTAGGATCGACGATCTCCACCGGCGAGTCGAATTCCAAATGGAGATCGGACATGAGGCGGCGGATTTTTTCTTCGTTTCCGACGAGGATCGGGCGGGCGATGTTCTGGTCGACGAGGATCTGCGCCGCACGCAGAATTTTCTCTTCCTCTCCTTCCGGGAAAATGATCCGTTTGTTGTGCTGCCGCGCTTTGGTGAAGAGCAGATTGGTGAACCGTTTGGAACGGCCGAGGCGTTCCTCCAATTTGTTGCCGTATTTTTCCCAATCCGTAATCTGCACGCGCGCCACGCCGCTTTCGATGGCCGCTTTCGCCACTGCCGAAGCGACGCTGCGCAGCGCGCGCGGATCGAGCGGTTTCGGAATGATATATTCTTTGCCGAACCGGATCGGTTTTCCGCCGTACGCCTTGATGACGGAATCGGGTACATCCTCCTTCGCCAATTCGGCGAGCGCCGTCACCGCCGCCCGCTTCATTTCCTCGTTGATCGTCGTCGCCCGTACATCGAGCGCACCGCGGAAGATAAATGGAAATCCGAGCACGTTGTTCACCTGATTCGCATAATCGGAACGTCCTGTCGCCATGATCACATCGTCGCGGACGCTCTGCACCTCTTCCGGCGATATTTCGGGATCGGGGTTCGCCATTGCGAAGACGATGGCATTCGGCGCCATCGACTTCACCATCTCTTTCGTCACGCTTCCTTTTACCGATAATCCGACAAACACATCGGCACCGACCATCGCTTCGCCGATCGTTCGTGCGGCCGTGTCGCTTTGGAACTGCTCTTTGTATTTGTTCATGTCGTTCGGGCGGCCGCGATAGATCACCCCTTTGGTGTCGCACATGATCAGATTTTCCCGTTTTACGCCGAGCGCAATCTGCAGATTGGCGCAAGCGATCGCCGCCGCGCCCGCGCCGTTATAGACCACCTTCACATCGCCGATTTTTTTCCCCGCAATTTCCAGCGCATTCAATAATGCCGCAGCGGTGATAATCGCCGTCCCGTGTTGATCGTCGTGAAAGACCGGAATGTTCATCGTCTTCCGCAATTCCTCTTCCACGATAAAACAATCGGGCGCTTTGATGTCTTCCAGGTTGATTCCGCCGAAGGTCGGCTCCAACGCTTGGACAACGCTGATCACCTCCTGCGCCGTTTTCGCCTTCACCTCGATGTCGAACACATCGATATCGGCGAATTTTTTGAAAAGAACCGCCTTCCCTTCCATCACCGGTTTGCCCGCCTCCGGACCGATGTTGCCGAGGCCCAATACGGCGGTGCCGTTGGTGACCACCGCAACGAGGTTTCCTTTGGCGGTGTATTTATAGACGTCGTCCGGATTTTTGTCGATCTCCAGGCACGGCACCGCGACGCCGGGGGTGTATGCCAGCGACAGATCACGCTGGGTGGAGAATGGTTTGGTTGGAGTGATCTCCAGTTTTCCTTTGCGCCCCTGACTGTGATAGTCGAGCGCTTCTTGTTCACGGATTTTAATGTTCATGGTATGCCTCATTTCAGGATAAAAGTATGTTTCATGGATGTTGATTTGTCGATCCGCAGCCAGTGGACGGACAATGGTGTCTCGGATTGATTGATGATGATGCCGATCGAGTCGACTCTCCACTGTGAGACGACAATCGGAGATTCTTCGGTGGTGATTGAAAATTCTTCGTCGAGCGCAAAGACGCTGTATGGGATGCGGAACGTTCCCTTCGCATCCGAAACGGCGACCGGCTTCGTTTTTACTAGAAGATTGTGATCTAAATTCAACAGGACCATCAGTTTTTCATACCTCTTCCCGCCGGAGATCAACTGATACACATAAAAACCGTTCGTGATCGAGCCGGAATCGAACGCCCGGGAATAATTTCCCGCCGGCAAAACGGTATCGATGAGCACGACAATCAGCTCCCGCGTTCCCAGCCGAAAGATTTTCAGCGATGTCTGTCCGGCGACAGGGATGGAAAATGAAATTTTTGTGGAGGGGGTCGGCGAGGCCGGTGCGGAAGATCGTTGAAGGGATAACGGAGCGAAGGTGAATGTAAAATGAATATCGGCGAACGGAACAGGGACGTTGCGGCTGTTTACCACCGTCCCTTCCAAATAATGGGGAGACCGCTCGCTCCAAAAAAAATCCCCCCGTTCCGTTGTTGTTCCGGAGGAGGGATCGTCACAGCCCATCAAGAGGATCGCCAACGGCAGCAGTATGGAAAAAATCCGCTTCATGTCGGTCACCGCCGGAGGGGAACAGCGGCCTTCACTCTCCATTCCCTCGTCCCCTGCAGGTTCGGGCTCACTTCAAAATTGAAAAGCGCCGCATCGACATACGCATCCACCACATTCAGCACATAGGTGATCACAAGATACCATCCGAATTCATTCCGCTGATTCCAGTAAAAATCTCGCAGACTGCGCAACTGCGTATCGCCGGAAGGACGGCCGGCGGTGATGGTTGTGTCGTACAACGCGCGGTACTCTTTGTACAATTTATCCTGATTCCGGTAGACGGAATAAAAATAATATCCGAATCCCCACACGACCGGACCCTTCCAGTACGATTCGTTGTAAATCTGTCCGGAACCCGGCAACAACAGTGAAGAGAACGTGGCGATGGTCGTCGATTTCGGCGGCACCACCGCCGTATCGACGATGCCGATCTGCGCCGCGATCAGCGAATCTTCATTGAGAAACAGGAGCGAATCAGAAAGAGGTGTGAAAAAAACAGGTGTGGAAATCGGACGTTCATATCGTGAAACAAATTGTGCCGACCCGGCTGAAGCGAACAGCAGACAGATCAGCACATATCGTCGAAAAAGATTCATTTAGGGAATCAGGGCAACCACTTCGATTTCCACCAGGGCATCCTTCGGAAGACGGGCCACTTCCACGGTCGACCGGGCGGGGGACGCTTCGCCGAAATATGTTCCGTACACTTCGTTCATCGCGGCAAAGTCATTGAAATTTTTCAGGAATACGGTGGTCTTCACCGCATGTTTAAAATCCGTGTGCGACGCGTGAAGAATCGCTTTGAGATTTTCGCACACTTGTTTTGTCTGTTCCTGAATCGTGGTTCCGACCATCTGACCGCTTTTCGGATCGAGTGCGATCTGTCCGGCGGTGAACAGCAGTTGACCATGAACGGCTACCGCTTGATTGTACGGTCCGATCGGCAGCGGGGCTTTATCCGTTTTGATGACTGTTTTCATAGTGGTTATCGGTGATTGTGCAGTAAGTGTTGTAATAAGGGCCAACAAAAAAATGACAATGTTCATTTCCCCTCCGGGCGTTACGATTCCAGCAAGTCGATCAACCGATCCAGGTCGTCGGCATTGTAATATTCGATGCCGATCTCTCCGCCGCCGGCGGCATTCTTCCGGATGGTGATTTTCGTCCCGAACTTATGGCGCAGTCTCGTTTCGATCGCGGAAAACGCAGCATCGCCGCGCAGTCCGGCAGGTACGGCGGTGCCCGAGGGCCGGGAGGTTTTTTTCGATTCTTTCCCTTTGACTTCTTCTTCGATCTTGCGGACGGACCATCCGTCTTCGACGATCTTGGTATAGAGGCGCAATTGCGTTTTTTCATCCGGTGCGGAGAGCAATGCGCGGGCGTGTCCCATGGACAATTTATTCTCGCGGACCCCTTGACGGATCTTCTCCGGCAGTTTCAACAAGCGGAGAAAATTCGTGACAGTGGAACGCTCTTTCCCCACTTTTTCCGCCACTTGGTCCTGTGTTAACCGGCACTCCTCCATCAACCGCTTGAACGACAACGAAACTTCGATGGGATTGAGATTTTCCCGCTGAAGATTTTCGATCAATCCCAGCTCGAGCATTTCCGAATCGTTTTCCACATTCAGGATGAATGCGGGGATCGTTTTCAGGCCGAGTTCCTGCGATGCCCGCACCCGCCGTTCGCCGGAGATCAATTCGTATGTACCGGTGTTCATGCGCCGGACGGCAATCGGCTGTATGATGCCGTTCTGTTTGATGGACTGTTTTAATTCGTCGAGCGAACGCTGGTCGAAATCGAGACGGGGCTGGAAGGGGTTCGGAGAAATCTTCGCGATTTCGATCTCGGACGTGGTTCCGGTTTGTGTTCCGCCTCCCGGCACGGAGGGGGGCGGCATCGGAGCGCTGCGTTCGGGGATCCGGGGAATGAGAGCGCTTAATCCTTTTCCCAACACTGATTTGGATTTATTGTCGGACATACGTTCTGACTATGCTGAATGCGACGCTGTTTTTAACGCGGTGCTCCGGTGGCTCGATCGCTGTTGTTCGTTGTTCTTCATTACTTCTTTTGCCAGGTCAATATAGTTTTTGCTGCCGGAGGAGACCGCATCATACAACAGGATCGGTTTCCCGAAACTCGGCGCTTCGCTCAGCCGGACGTTGCGTGTAACGATCACCGGAAAGACCTTCTCTCCGAAATATTTTTTCACTTCATCCACGATTTGATTGGACAGCCGGAGCCGCGAATCGAACATGGTCATCAACACTCCTTCGATATCGAGCGAAGGATTAAAAGTTTTTTTCACCCCGTTGATGGTATTCAGCAGCTGCCCCAATCCCTCCAGCGCATAATATTCGCATTGCACGGGAATCAACACGGAGTCGGCCGCCGTCAACGCGTTCAACGTGATCAAACTAAGGGAAGGGGGACAATCAATGACGATATATTCGAATTTTTTCCTGACGGAAGCGAGGGCATCGCGGAGTTTTTGTTCGCGGTTCTCTTCATTCACCAGTTCAACTTCCAATCCGACCATATTGATATGGGAGGGCAGAAGGGAAAGAAAGGGCATGGACGTTTTGATGATCGCCTCTTCGGCCGCCACGCCGCCGTAGATTACTTCGTACGCGCTTTTTTCGAGGTTTTTGCTCTCAATTCCTACCCCGCTCGTCGCGTTCGATTGCGGATCGATGTCGATCAATAATGTGTGATGTTCCGCGGCCGCCAGCGAGGCGGCAAGATTCACCGCGGTGGTGGTCTTTCCCACACCCCCTTTTTGATTCGCTATGGCAATCACTTTTCCCATCGAGTCTTTCTTGTGTCCGCGATAAATATTCGTATTTTAACGGAAATCTCTTTTAATATAGGTGATTTCAAAAATGGAAGCAATGTATTATCGCGAACGTCATTGAATCATAATATCTTATGGAAAAGTATTTATTCATCGGTTTAGGTGGATTTTTGGGCAGCATCGTACGATACGGCCTGACGTCGATTATTCAAACAAAGACGGAAAGTGTCTTCCCGTACGGCACAATGGCGGTAAATATCATCGGATGTTTCTGCATCGGTGTGTTAATCACGCTGTTTCAGGAAAAAAACATTGCCGGAGAACATCTCCGCCTGTTTCTTATCATCGGGCTGTTGGGAGGATTCACCACCTTCTCCTCTTTCAGTTATGACACCTTCGCATTGGTAAAAGCAGGACATCTGTTGGAAGCGGGATGGAACGTCGGGGGAAGTCTGTTCGGATGTTTGATCGCGACGTGGGCAGGGTATATGCTCGGTGAACTTTTGTGACGGTCATCGGAAACGTAAAGAGTTCGCCCCATCGCCGGCGAAACCGAACCTCTCCTCTATTCGAACCGCTCACCATTGCCGATCGAATAACCACGCAAAAATTCTTCTGTCCCCATCCGGCGTTTTCCTTCTTGTTGAAGCTCCGTTATCTCGATCGTGCCGTCCGCCGTTCTCACGGACAACGATCTTCCATACGCTGTCAAAACACCGGGAAGACCGGATCCCCCGCCCGTGGAGTGCGAACGGACCGTCCGAAATATTTTGATGTTCCGTCCTCGATGGAGTGTCCACGCCGCCGGTGAGGGAGAAAGTCCCCGGACAAAATTATGCACGTCGGCCGACGGTCGGTTCCAGTCGATGCGGCAGGTTTCTTTGAATATTTTGGGCGCCGGCGTTGCATGTCCATCGTCCTGAATCGCGGGAACAACGTCTCCGCGTTCGATCAATCGGACTGTTTCGATCACCGCATCGGCGCCGATCACGGAGAGCGCGTCGTGCAATTCACCCGCGTTCATGTCGGACGGAACCGGAAGTTTTTTCTGAAGGATGATCTTTCCGGTGTCGACTTTTTCCTGCAGGAAAAATGTCGTCACGCCGGTTTCGGTCTCACCGTTCATCAACGCCCAGTTGATCGGCGCCGCTCCGCGGTATTTCGGAAGCAAAGAGGCATGCAGATTGAACGATCCGAATTTCGGAACGGCGTAAATCTCTTTCGGAAGAATCCGGAAGGCGACGACAATGCAAAGATCGGGCTGTAAGGCGGCAATCGCCGCGGCGAATTCCGGATCGCGGAGAGAAACGGGCTGCAATACGGGAATTCCGCGACGGAGAGCAAACTCCTTCACCGGCGTTGCACTCACCAGTTGGCCGCGTCCTCGAGGTTTATCCGGCGCCGTCACCACCAGGGAGACGCCGTACCCTTCGGCCGTCAGTCGTTCCAGACTCGGCAGGGCAAATGCAGGCGTTCCCATAAAGATGATCTTCATTGCGGTTCCAGGGGACGGGTTCGTGTGACGGCACCGGCAGGGAGCCGGAACGGGATTATTTTTTCTTTGTCGATTTTTTCTTCGGTGGCGCGGCGATCACGACGTCGTATGTCGTTTCCATTTCACCGTTCATCACTTTTTTCAACTTCGAACGGAGAAGGGTCTTTTTCGTAGAGTTCAGATGATCGATGAACAAAACACCGTTGAGATGGTCCATTTCGTGTTGGATCACCCGCGCCATCAATCCCTCCGCCGTCATGGTGTGTTCTTTCCAATGGGCATCCTGAAACCGGACCGTGATCTTTTCCGGCCGGACCACTTTTTCGCGCACATCCGGAATGCTCAGGCATCCTTCTTCCATTTCCCATTCCCCCTCTTCCTCCAAAATTTCCGGATTAATCATCGCCATCGGTTTCGTCCCTTTCCCCGCTTCCATATCCGAAATGTCGAGCACGAGAATCTGTTTCAGTTCGCCGATCTGATTGGCGGCGAGTCCGATGCCGTTCGATTCCTGCATCGTCTCGAACATGTCGCGGATCAGCCGGATTTCGTGATCACCGATCTCCGTGACCGGTTTCGCCTTTTTTTTCAGAACCTCATTTCCGTAAAGATAGATCGGTAAAGTGGCCAAACGAACTCCAATTTAATTGATACATTGGTTCATTGATACATTGGTTCATTGGTTCATTGTTTCAATGACTCAATGATTCAATGACTCAATGTATTTGTATTATTGAATGATTCTTCGCGCTTCGGTGTAGCGTTTTTTGTAATACGAAGAATAGAGCGACGATAACGTGACCCCAAAACTGACGCTCGCATGCGCAAACATATCATCCCCGATATAAATCCCCACGTGAGAGGGATTCTGTCCGGTGGTGTTGAAAAATATCAGATCGCCGAATTGTAAGTCCGACTGCAACACGGAGCGGCCGCGCTGCACCTGTTGTTCCGTTGTCCGCGGGAGTTCGATCCCGGCCGCGGTCCGGAACATTTCCCGCGTGAACGCCGAACAGTCGATTCCGCTTTTTGTCTCCCCGCCGTATTCGTACGGTGTTCCCAGCCAGGCGAGAATCCGATCCATCATCTTTTGCTGATCGAACGCGCCGCCGGTCCGGTCCGGAACGGGGACATTCTCTTTTTTGGCGCCCGCCGGTTTCGGCGATCCTGCGGCACTGCTGAAGCGCTGCTCCACTTTTTTCACATCAACCTTACGGTCATCCTCTTTCGTCTCTTCTTCCACCACGGTGGAGGAAAACCGGATGTTCCCTTTTTTTGCGGTGGTCGTCTCTTTTTTCGGCGATTCGTTCGAAACGAACCGGGGGGAGGACGGGCCGCAGCCGACCATCAGCAGTATCAACGACAAGACAAAAAACGGAAAACCCCCTCGTACGGACGAAAGGGGCTTCGCGGAAAAATTCGCGGGCATCGGTTATCCGAGATACGAACGGAGGTTCTTGCTGCGCGACGCATGACGCAGCCGGCGGATCGCTTTTTCCTTGATCTGGCGGACGCGTTCGCGGGTAAGATTAAATTTTTCGCCGATCTCTTCGAGTGTAAGCGAATGTTCTTTGTGGAGTCCGAAATAGAGCCGGATCACTTCCGATTCCCGTTCGCTCAACGTCGCCAGTGCGCGTTTCACTTCTTCCTTTAAGGACTCGTCCATCAAAATGGAATCGGGTGCCGGCTGCCGTTCATCCTGAATCACGTCGAGAAGGCGATTATCCTCTCCCTGGGCAAACGGCGCATCGACGGAAAGATGCCGTCCGGAAATCTTCAACGTATCGGCCACTTCAAACACCGACATGTCGAGTTCCTCCGCCAATTCGCTGGCGCTTGGCTCCCGTTCGAATTCCTGTTCCAACTGGCTGAACGCTTTTCCGATTTTGTTCAATGCGCCGACGCGATTGAGCGGAAGACGGACGATACGCGATTGTTCGGCAAGCGCTTGAAGAATCGACTGCCGGATCCACCACACCGCATACGAGATAAATTTGAATCCGCGCGTTTCGTCGAATCGTTTCGCCGCTTTAATTAATCCGAGGTTCCCTTCGTTGATCAAGTCGCCGAGGGAGAGTCCCTGGTTCTGATATTGTTTCGCCACGCTCACCACGAACCGGAGATTGGCCTTCGTCAATTTTTCGAGCGCCTTCTGCTCCCCTTTTTTAATCCGCTTCGCGAGATCGATCTCTTCGTCCGGCGTCAGCAGGTCCACCTTGCCGATCTCCTGCAAATATTTGTCGAGCGACTGGCTTTCTCTGTTCGTGTATTGTTTCGTAATTTTTACCATTACCGATGTACCTTCGTAGATGTGTTGCTTTGATGTTTCCCGGACGGCACCGAGATGCCGCCTTTCTGAATTAAATTCCGACAATCAATAACGTCAAGTTTCGCCACGGATGCAAAACGTTTCGGGTGAAGGGTCGCTATGGGCAACCGGCTTTCCCGGCACACGCCGGCGATCAATCCCGCCATCAGCGACGGTCCGGAATCGACGATTCGCGCGATTGTTTTTGCGCTTTTTCCGTTGATTCCGAGCAATTTTACCGCATTCAGCGAGTTTTCCACCGCCTGCCGTTCTTTTAGACTCCGCGCAGCGGCGAAAAGTTCAATGGCATTAAAGACGGTGGTATAACAGAAATATTTCCCCGCCAATTGCCGCAACACCGATTCGCGCCCGTCCGTGGTCAAATGTTCCGCAAATATATCCGAATCGACAACGATCTTCTTCGTGCTCACCGGACCATCCGTTCGATCCGCCGCCGGAATCCGGCATTTTTTTTCAGCGCACCGTGGGAAGATAAAAATGCCACCACGTGTTCGCGGTCCTCCAACTGCACCGATCCGATCCGCTCGATCTCTTCTTCCGTCACGTTCAATCGTTCCAGCGTTGGGGAGAGCACGCCGCCGAAGATTTTCACCGTTACTTTCGTTCCCGGCGTTACCAACAAGCCGTACACCGGTGCTGAAAAATTCACTCTTCCGCTCGCGTCGACTTCCGCTTCAAACCGGACCGTATGTTTTGCTTTTTCCATAGACGTCGTTCATCCGCTGCGTGTTCACCAAACGGTGCCGGTCAGAGAACCTGTTCGATGAAACTCGTCCCCTTCAACTCATTCCCCGCGAACCCGAAATAATCGACGACACTCTTTCCGAGATCGGCGAAGGTGCGCCGGGTGCCGAGATCGACATTCCGTTTTCCCGACGGCGAGTGGACCAGCAGCGGAACATATTCCCGCGAATGATCGGTGCTGTTGTCGGTCGGATCGTTCCCATGATCCGCCGTGATGATGAGCAGATCGTCCTTCCGGAGCGTCTCCAAAATTCTCGGCAGCTGCCGGTCGAAATATTCCAGCGCCTCTTTCATCCCTTGCGGATCCTGACGGTGGCCGAACAGCGCGTCGAAGTCGACAAGATTCGTAAAGACAAATCCGTTCGGCGACCGTTGCGCCCCGGCGATCGTTTCTTCGATCCCTTCCGCGTTGGACGCCGTGTGAATTTTTTCCGACAAACTTTTCCC
The DNA here is from genome assembly GCA_964603685.1 of uncultured Chitinophagaceae bacterium. Lineage (GTDB taxonomy): Bacteria > Bacteroidota > Ignavibacteria > UBA10030 > UBA8401 > UBA8401. The sequence continues at coordinate 12,935 of CAZRWF010000037.1, read as the reverse complement.
GGCGAACAGATCGTCGATCTTTCCGATCCCGATCGTCGGGATTCCGGCATCGAACAAGATATCCAGCATCGTGGTCGACGGCGGGAGCAGCGAAAAATCGCGGCGATGCGCCGTGCGCCGATACGCGCCGTTTGCGCCGACGAACGGACGCGCGATCACCCGGCCGACGGCATGCGGTCCGATCATCACCTGTTCACGGGCGATGCGGCACAATTCATACAACCGTTCGAGTGGGATCACCGCTTCGTTGGCCGCAATCTGAAACACGGAATCGGCGGACGTGTACACAATCGGAAAACCGGTCCGCGCATGTTCATCTCCCAATTCCGCGATGATCTCCGTTCCGGATGCCGGTTTGTTCCCCAACACGCCGCCGCTTCCCGTCAACGCACAGAACGCACGAAGGAGATCGTCCGGAAATCCCGTCGGATAATACGGAAAATCTTTTTCAAGAATAATGCCGGAAAATTCCCAATGGCCCGTCGTACTGTCTTTCCCTTTGGATACTTCCTGCATCTTTCCGAAGTTCCCGGACGCGGTGGTCGTCCGCGGTACGCCGGCGATATCGGCGATATTTCCGAGCCCCAGAGCCGCGAGATTCGGCAGGGATAATCCTCCCGTTGCAGCGGCAGTGTTGCATAACGTATTTGCCGATTCATCGCGGTACAAATGCGCATCCGGCGCGGCCCCGATGCCGACACCATCCAAAACGATACAAACGATCTTTCCGTTCCGCCGCATCAGAACACCCGCACGATGTTTCCGCCCGCTTTTTTCGCCTGTTCCAGGACGTGCAGGGCATTTTTACTCAGCTCGTCGCCGGTCATTTTGGACGATGCACCGCTGATGCCGATGGTGACCGCAATGGAGAAACTTTTCCTTCCCGCCGTGACGATACTGCCGGCGATCGCCGTCCGCAATTTTTCCGCCCACAGAAACGCATCATTGGCAATGGTGTCCGCCAGCACCACCGCAAAGGTAGAGCCGTCGTATCGGGCAACCGTGTCGTACGGACGCACGCTTGCGCGCAAATGCCGCGCTACGTGGACCAGTGCCGCATCTTTTCCTTCACCGTCATACCGCTGCTCAATCTCGGAAAGATTGGAGAGGGAGACGAACACCAGACTGAGATCCTCGTCCCGATCCGTTGCGCGGAACAGTTCTTCACCCAGCCGTGCGGTGAAATAGTTGCGGGACATCGTTCCGGTCTGTTCATCCACCGCGATGTGTTCGTTCACGATGGCGTTCAACTCCGCAATCTCGAGTTCCGGCGCCGCCGTTGCGGCCAGAAATTGCACCGCGGCGATATCCTTTTTCGAGAGCGCTCCCGACTTCCGTACCGACACGGTGGCTGCACCGAAACATTTTCCGCCGGAAGAGATCGGCACGATGATCATCATCCCTTCGCGCAGCACTTCGGAGGAGCGTTCGTTCGCATGGAACAGCACGGAGGAATTCGACGGCAGGTTCACCGTTTGCAGCGTGTTCGACCGGATCGCCTTGCCGACGATGCCCGATTCAAAATCGATCGGTTGTTTCGGGGAGACGAACGGATCGCTTCCGCGCACGCGGGCCGAGGCGATACTCCACGCCTGCTGGCGTTCGTCGAACAACACCACGCTGATCGAATCCCACGGAATAATATTTTCCAATTCATCCGTCAGCGCATTCACCGCGGCGGACACCGGCGGATGGTGCATCGTTTTTTTTCTGATCATCCCCGCCGCTTCAATCAGCTTCACATCCGCGAAGAGGTCGTACTTTTCCGTATAACTGATCAGCAGCGATGAGATCAATGCGGCGGAATGCTGCAGCATCGCCGCCGTCTCCTCGCCGTAGGCATCGGCTGCTTTGCTGTCCACCGCCAGAACCGCGATCGGCTGCGACGACCGTTCTCCCGCAAAAAAGACCGGAACGCCGATAAAGGAACGGATATCTTGAAGATTTCTGTAATAACAGAGCAAGTCGCGTTCCGTTTCCGGAAGAATGTCGTTAATCACCTGCGGCTCGCCGGTGGTGCCGATCCGACTGATAATGTCGTTCCCCATCGGAATTTTCCGTTCCGGCGTAAAGGAGGTGCTCTCCGACAATTTCGCTTCCACCACCAGCTGGCGTGTTTCGGCCTTCACCCAGAAAAAGGCAACGGTATGGGCAAAACACACCTCCTTGACGATGTGAAGTGCTTTGACCAAAAGATTATTGAACTCGCTTTGCGGTTCTGCTACACTCATTATTGCGGCCTGTTTTTCCGCGGCAACTGCCGGTGCGGTGATGGTGACGTTCGTACGTTCGACGACGACGGGTTCTAAACGATCCTCTTCTCTCCGCTGTATGACTCTTCGGTGTTCGGCCGGTTCGAAGTATGGATCTGTTTCCGATTCCTGTCCGGCGGAATCCGCCGGCACGTCCGACGGTTCCTCGTCGTTCCGGGGAAATTTTTCTCGGAACGAAGTGTACGCCGTATAAAAAATAAAAACGCCGATCCCAACGGCACTGATGTTGGTGAGCGGCACGGTACTAAAGACACCGATGATGAGAAGAAGAATCCCGGCGCCGGCAAGAACGATCTCTTCCACCATCGTACGGATCGCAGTCGAGAACGGTCCCTGCTGTTGTTCCGGCATTCGTGAGTCCTCTTGTTAAGAAATCGCAAAAAACCTGTTGAATTTATTGATTTTTTGGTGCAAAGTCAACGCGGAATTCGGTACATCTTCACGCCTGTTTCGCTCGATGTTCTTGCATGGACGGAGTCAAAATAGGTGTTGCAACGATTTTAATTTTTACCTACACTCTCCGTAGTACTCCTCTACTCACGACCAACCGAGTTATCCTATGAAAGCAGTAATCATGTCCGGCGGATTCGGCACCCGCCTTCGCCCGTTAACCTGCAACATTCCCAAACCGATGGTCCCGATGATGAACAAACCGATGATGCAACACATCGTCGACCTGTTGAAAAAACACGGCATCACGGAAATTGTCTCGACATTGTTCTATCAGCCGGATATCATCACCGGGCATTTCAGCGACGGATCGAAATTCGGTGTGCAAATGCAATACCGGAAAGCGGAAGCCGATTACGGCACGGCCGGGAGCGTCCGCAACGCCGCCGATTTTTTGGATGAACGTTTCATCATCATCAGCGGGGATGTTCTGACCGATTTCGATCTCACGAAAGCGATCCGGTTCCACGAAGAAAAAAATGCGAAAGCGACCCTCGTCCTTACCCGCGCCACCAATCCTCTCGCGTTCGGCGTCGTGATCACCGACAGCAGCGGAAAGATCACCCGGTTCCTGGAAAAACCATCGTGGGGTGAAGTATTCAGTGATACGATCAACACCGGCATTTATATCATCGAACCGGAAGTGCTTAAACTGATCCCGTACCAGAAGGAATTCGATTTCAGCAAAAATCTCTTTCCGGCGATGCTGGAACAGGACATGGGATTGTACGGGTATGTGGCGGAAGGATATTGGCGGGATGTCGGCAATTTAAACGAATATCAGGAGGCGCACCTCGACGCACTCGATGACGGCGTGCGGCTGGCACACGAAGGGAACATCGTCGGTTCGGCCTACGTCGGCACGAACACGATGATCGAAACTTCCATTGACAATCTGCAGGGAAAGGTCCTTATCGGCAAAAACTGCAAAATCGGGAAGAACGCGAAGATCAGTAAATCGGTGATCGGAAACGACTGCATTATTGAGGACGGCGCCGTGATCCGCAATTCGGTGATCTGGTCCGACACACGGATCGGCAAAGGGGCCGAGTTAAATTCCTGCGTCGTCGCCAAATGGTGCACCATCGGGGATTACGCAGTGATCAACGACAATGTCTATATATCGGACAAGTGTATCATCGGCACCGAAAGCAAACTCGCCTCCAACATCAAACTGTGGCCCGAAAAAGAAGTCGAAGCCGGCGCGATCCTCACCCGCTCGCTTGTGTGGGAAGATAAATGGCTGAAGGATCTGTTTACCGACGCTCGGATTACCGGCCTCTCCAATATCGAAATGAATCCCGAATTCGGCGCAAAAATCGGAGCGGCCTTCGGCGCTCTGATGGGAAAAGGAAAAACCGTTCTCATGAGCCGCGACTCGGACAACGTGTCGCGGATGATGAACCGGGCGTTGATGTGCGGATTGATGTCCGCCGGCGTCGATGCCGGCGACCTGCGGGCGGTGTCGATCCCGATCCTCCGTCAGGAACTCCGCGGCGGAAAACATGCCGGGGGCATCCACGTCCGGAAATCGCCGTTCGACAAAAATTTGACCGACATCATCTTTTTCGACGGGAAAGGAAAGGACCTTCCGACCGGAAAAACCAAGTCGCTCGAGCGGCTTTTCTTCGGCGAGGATTTCCCGCGGGTGAAACAGGACGAAGTCGGCGGTGTCTCCTTTCCCGAACGGGCACAGGAGAGTTACATTCAGAAATTTCTCGATACAATCAATATCAATGCAATCCAGCAATCCAAATACCGTTTGGTGGTCGATTATTCCAGCGGCATTGCGTCGTCGATCTTTCCGAATATTCTCGGATCGTTTAACGCGCAGGTCCTCTCACAGAACGCCTACCTCGACGCGAAACGGATCACACGCAACCAGAAAGAATTCGATGACAGCGTGGAACAGTTGTCGCACATCGTTACTTCGCTCGGATACGACGTGGGATTCCTGCTCGACGCCGGCGCGGAACGATGTTTGATCGTCGATGAGAACGGCAAATTTATCGAAACGGACCGGCTGCTCACGCTCGTGACGCATCTTTTCCTGACGGTCTATCCCGACGTGAAAAAAATTGCCGTCCCCATCACCGCATCGGCGGAGATCGACCTGATCGCCGAACATATGGGAGTGACGGTCGTGAAGACGCGGGACAGTCATCTCTCATTGATGGAAGCGGCGACAAAAGAGGATATCAAATTCGTCGGCGGGACCAAAGGAGGATTCATCTTTACCGATTTCCTGTTTGCCAGCGACGGCATGTATTCCGTGGCAAAGATCCTGGAGATGCTCGCCCTCGCCGACACCCGGTTCGGACAGCTGGACAAACAGGTGCCGAAGCTGCACATGAACAAAAAAGTGGTGCATGTGCCGTGGGACAAAAAGGGACGCGTGATGCGGTACTTGATGAAGGATACGGATACACAGCCGCACCGGATCCTGCTGGACGGAGTGAAGCTGCTGCTCGACCAAAAGGCCTCCACATCCGTTCTCATGTGGCCGGATCGCGCGAAGCCGACGTTCCATGTGCACGCCGAATCCGCGGATAAAGAACTTGCCGACATTCTCGTTTCACAGTACGAGGAGAAGATTGTGGAATGGCGCGATACGCGGGATTAAATTTTCTTTTCTTTTCGCACGAAAAAACCCGTATATTCGAAGGTGTTGTTCCATCCGGAGATCAGAGAAAATGAAAATCAGCGATATTTTAGACGAATCAGTCATTCGGGTCAATCTGAAGGGAAAGTCCAAGGATGAGATCATCAACGAGATGATCGCCATCGTGAACCATTCCAACAAGATCACGGACATCGAAAAAGTGCGGGAAGCGATCTTCGAGCGGGAAAAAATCATGTCCACCGGCGTCGGGAACGGATTCGCCATTCCGCACGGCAAGTGCGACTCGGTGCTGGACATCGTTGCCGCCTTCGCCATCACCGAAGAGGCGATCGATTATGAATCGCTGGATGAACAGCCGGTCCGCCTCATCTTCCTGCTCGTCGGCAAGGACAGCATGGTCGGCCCGCACATCAAATTGCTCAGCCGGATCTCCCGATTGATGAACAAAGAGGATTTCCGGAAAAAATTGCTCGACGCCAAAACGCCGAAAGAAGTGATCGACATCTTCAAAAGCGAAGAAGCGCAGTATTTCGAGAATTGACCGACAGTCCGGTGCACTCCATCCGACTGTCTCTGTTCGTTGAATCCCTTCACCCCATCCATTCAAGCCGGTCAAATACGTGAATTACCGTTCAATCAAAGGGACCAAAGATATACTTCCGTCCGAATCGTCCCGTTGGCAATTCGCGGAACAGGTCATCCGCGACGTGTTCCACCAGTTTAATTATAAAGAGATCCGTACGCCGGTGTTCGAATCCACCTCCCTCTTTGCACGCAGCATCGGAGAGTTGACCGATATCGTCGGCAAAGAGATGTACACATTTACGGACCGGAGCGGGGACAGCATCACACTCCGGCCCGAAGGGACCGCCTCCGCCATTCGTGCGTACGTGCAGAACAATCTCGGCGAATCGCAGCCGCTGACGAAGGTCTATTATATCGGACCGATGTTCCGCCAAGAACGTCCGCAAGCGGGACGTCTCCGGCAATTCCACCAATTCGGCGCGGAAGCGATCGGTTCGCCGTCGGCGGAAACCGATGCGGAGATCATCGCGATGACGATCGAGATCTACAAGCGGCTCGGCATAACGGAATATTCCCTTCAGATCAATTCCGTCGGCGATGAAGAATGCCGTCCGAAATACAAAGAGATTCTCCGTGCGGAGTTGCAAAAGATCGCCGGCGAACTCTCCGAAGAAAGCCGGAAGCGGATCGACCAGAACCCGATGCGCGTGCTCGATTCCAAAGACGAAAACGATCGTCGCTTGACCGCCGCCATGCCGCTGATCACCGATCATTTGAACGAAGAATGCCGCCGTCATTTCGAGCGGGTGAAATCGCTGCTGACGATGTTCGGAATTCCTTACACGGTGAACGGACGACTCGTGCGCGGGCTGGACTATTACACCAAAACCGCTTTTGAAATCACCAGTACGGAACTCGGCTCGCAGGATGCTTTGGCCGGCGGCGGACGGTACGATTTGCTCGTAAAGGAACTCGGCGGAAAACAGACCCCGAGCGTCGGTTTTGCGGCGGGGATGGAACGTCTTATGATGATCCTCGAAAAGAAAGGGATTACCCCGCCGGATCATCGTCCGTCGGTCTTCCTTGCCGCTGCGGATGAGACCGCTCGCGACTGGGTGCTGAAGACCACGATGATTCTTCGCGCAAACGGGATCGCTGCGGAATGTGATTTGCTCTCCCGCAGTTTGAAATCCCAAATGAAAGAAGCGGACCGTCAGCACACGACCTATTCGCTCGTGGCCGGCGCGATGGAACTGGAACGAGGTTCCGCGGTGTTGAAAAATCTAACTGACCATACGCAGCAGGAGATCTCCTTGAGTGCGATCGTCGGATTTTTCAAACCATAACGGGTCCGGCGGATCGTCTCGCGCCGGCGAAAGGAACCATGGCGCTCAAAAAACAACCGATCGAATACCGGCTGCTGGTCCATCACGATTATGACGAGACCTTAAAACGGCCGGGAATCCGTTTCGTGATGGAAACCTCGAAGTTGTTCACGAATTTCAGTTACCTGATTGATGTGAAAGACGAGGCGGAGGGGTCGTCGCTGCTGTGGACGCTGCACGGACTCCGCGCACCTTCCATGAACATGCCGTCGACAGGCGCCGCACAATTTCAAAAAATGTATTTCGACCTTCCCCGCACCGTCCGCTTTACGCTGGTGAAGAAGGACACGGTGAAGGCCGAGACCACGTTGACGTTCCTGAAAAACGGGATCGACACCGAACGGACGCGGTCGTCCTTCCTGAAGATCTATACCGATCCGCAGGAGTTCGAATCACAGCGGTTGAACGACCGGACCGCAGCGGAACCGAAACCGGACCAATCGAGGAAACCGGCCCCGGTCAAAAAATCATCATCCGGAAAAAAACGTTAATGCATCCAGTCATCTTCTCCTTCGGCGGCATCACCATCTACAGTTTCGGACTGATGATGGGGATCTCGTTCCTGATCGGCAATTATCTTCTGACGAAAGAGTTCAAGCGGAAGAAACTCCATCCCGATCTCGCATCGAATATCACACTCATCGCGCTGGTGGCGGGCGTTTCGGGATCGAAACTGTTATATTTGCTGGAAAATTGGAGCGCCTTCATCGCCGATCCGGTCGGCATGACCTTCTCCCCCGGCGGTTTGACCTTCTACGGCGGATTCATCCTCGCCCTGGCCTCCATTTATTTTTATGCGAGGAAAAAAAACCTGAAATTTTTGCAGATCGCCGACGCGGGTGCGCCGGCACTCCTGCTGGCATACGGCATCGCCCGTATCGGATGCCATCTTGCGGGTGACGGCGATTATGGATTTCCGACGACGCTGCCATGGGGAACGGACTATTCGAACGGCACATATCCCCCCTCCGCCGCGTTCCGGAATTTTCCCGAAGTGACCTCCTTGTATCCGAACGGCGTCGTGCCGGACGATACGCTGTGTCATCCGACGCCGGTCTATGAAACGATCATCTGTTCCGTCTTTTTCCTCTTCCTCTGGAAACGTCGCACGGTATGGAAACCGGACGGACAAATGTTCTACGCGTACCTCGTGCTGGCGGGACTGGAACGTTTTGCGGTCGAATTTTTCCGTTTGAATCCCCGGTTGCTTCTGGGATTGAGCGAAGCACAAGTGATCGCACTGATCCTCATCGCCGTCGGAGCGATCGGCTATCGCTCCATCGTGCGGGAACAACAGGTAACCGGCTGACATGAATATCATCTCCGGAAGAAAACCGGTACTCGATGCGCTGCGTTCGGAGACGATCATCGACAAACTGATGGTCGCCCGGAATGCACACGGCGAAACGGTGGATGAGATTCTGAAGATCGCCCGTCAGCGGAACATACCGTATAAAATATCCGATGCCGACCAGATTGCCAAAACGGCGCAGAGCGGCAACACGCAGGGAGTGCTGGCATTCATCGGCACGAAGGAATTTTCCGATATCAGTCACCTTCTCGATATTGCACGGCAGAAGAAGGAACAGCCGTTTCTGCTGATCTTTGACGAGATTGAAGATGTGCATAATCTCGGTGCGTTGATCCGTTCGGCGGTATGCACCGGAGCACACGGCGGCATCATTCCGAAACATCACAATGCGCCGGTGAACGATACGGTGGTGAAGACCTCCGCCGGAGCGAGCCTGCAATTCCCCATGGCACGGGTGACGAACATCGCACAGACGATCGAAGAATTGAAAGAGGCGGGGGTGTGGATTGTCGGGACGGAGATGACCGCGGAAAAAAATTTTACAGAGATCGATTATACCGTGCCGGTCGCTTTAATCATCGGCAACGAAGGGAAAGGGATGCGGCGGCTGGTAAAGGAGAAATGCGATTTTCTGGTAAAGATACCGATGAAGGGGAACTTTGAGTCCCTCAACGCGTCGGTGGCCGGTGCCATTGTCATGTATGAAGTGCTGCGCAAACGTCATTTTGTATGACCGATGATCGTACGGTACGTCAATAAGGGAAAAAAGAAATTCGAGTGGATCGACGTGATCAGTCCCACCGCCGAAGAACTGCGTGAGATCGCCGAACGGTACGGACTTCACAATAATTCGGTTCATGACAGCCTGCAGCCGGAACACCTGCCGAAATTCGAATGGATCGGCGATACCATGTTCATCATCGCCCGCGTGTATGATCATTTCCTGTCGCGGGACGCCGATACGATTCAGGGGATCAGCAACAAGATCGCCATGTTCGTCGGCTCCGATTTTATCATCAGCATCCACCGCGGCGAACAGCCGTTCCTGGAAGCGATCAAAACGAAGTACTTCGACACGCATCTCAGCCACACGCCGACCGATCTTCTCATCCGAATTCTCTATTACATCATGCAATCGTACGTTTCGCCTTCTCTTGCGCTCGAGGCGGAACTTGATCATCTGGAATCGCAAATCGTTTTGAAGCAGCAATCGCATGCGGTTCTTCGCAAACTGTACTTCCTTAAGCGAAAGGCGGCGGTTTGCCTGCGCATCCTGCGGCTCTCCAAAACAATCATCGACAATCTTGTCGGTAAAACAACTGCACCGGTCCATCAGGACTTGCGGGAATTTTATCTCAGCATTGAAACGTCGTACGATCAAACGATCGAAAATGCGAATAACCTTCTTAATCTGTACATATCGCTGTCGTCGCAGCGGACGAATGAAGTGGTGCGTGTGCTGACGCTTTTCTCCGTCTTTTTTATGCCGCTCACGTTTATCGTGGGGATTTACGGGATGAATTTCGACCTGATGCCGGAATTACGGCATCCGTACGGATATCCGGCCGTGCTCGCCGTGATGGGTGCGATTACGTTGTTGATTTTCCTGTGGTTTAAGAAGAAAAAATGGCTGTAGAGTGTCCGCTGCGTTAAATTTATTCACCCTTCCATAACACATCGCTCGGCAGCAGGTCCGGTTCGCGGATCAATCGTATTCCGAATTCTCTCCCTTTGGCGTTCGCCATTTGATCGCGCGGATCGTCCCTCCCGCCCAACACAAACCGTTGTTCGCCGCTTTCCAACAGATCACCGATCCATTCCGCGAATGCGGAAGACCTGGATGCATAGGCAAGAAACGCAGAGCCGAAAAAGTGCTGCAACTTGTCCTTATCGACAGCGCGCGGATTGTCCGGCAGCATTTTTTTAGGAAGATGAGTCCGCCGCCGTCGGAAGAGCGAATCACTTTCGAAGGTGAGCGGGAAATACACTGAGCCGATTATTGGGAGCCGCAACCCGATCCGGCGATGGTCCATCACGGCGAAGGCAGCAATCAGCAATGCCCGTTCGGGATCCCCCTCCGCCATCACCATCGCGCGGTCGAAGATCGCATCAACCGCCAGCGTGTCGCCGCGGCGTTTCCGGAGTTCAAAGAACCGGTCATCGCGCAGATATCGTTTCAGGAGCGCTTCATCGCGAAGGAACTGAGGCAGGTAGCGCGTCAGGTCGACGACCGACGGCGGTTCCGGGGAATAATACCATTCATCCGAAAGCCAGACAGAATCAACTGCTTGAGCGGTGGTAATCGCCGGGGAAAGAAGAAAAAGAAAAAAACCGAGGAAACGGCAGCTAAACCGGATGATCGTTCCGCGACATTCACTCGTTGAACGGAATAAATACATTCGAAAAAAGTCAAATCAGCAAAACTTCAAATTTCCCTGAAAAAAAAATTCCGGCCTTACTCATTGAGAACAAGAATCATACATCGAACTTCACTTTCCATCAACCCGCAACTCACAACTTTCTACCTTCTACCTTCTACCTTCTACGTTCAACCTTCAACCTTAAACCTGAATCCTGTATCCTGCATCCAGCATCCAGCACCTTCACCCACCCCCTCACACCTGCATCACCCCGGTCTTAAATTCCGGAATGTTCGGATTATTGTTTGCCATGGCGATGCCCCGGGAAACCACTGAGCGGGTCTGGAGCGGGTCGATGATCCCGTCCACCCACAGCCGTGCGGCGGCGAAGGTCGGATCGAGTTCGCTTTCGTACTTTGCCTGGATCTCTGCCAGCAGTTTCTGCTGATCGTCGGGCGAGATGTGCGCTCCCCCTTTTTCCATCGCCTGGACTTTGATGGCCAGCAGCGTTTCGCTCGCTTGTTTTCCCCCCATCACGGCAATCTGCGCCGAATGCCAGCCGTAAATCAGCCGCGGATCGTACGCTTTGCCGCACATCGCATAATTTCCGGCGCCGTAACTGTTGCCGGTGATGATCGTGAATTTCGGCACGACGGAATTGGCGACCGCGTTCACCATTTTTGCGCCGTCTTTGATGATGCCGCCGTGTTCGCTTCGGCTGCCGACCATAAAACCGGTCACATCCTGAAAAAAGACGAGAGGAATTCTCTTTTGATTGCAGTTGAGGATGAATCGCGCCGCCTTATCCGCACTGTCCGAATAAATCACGCCGCCGACCTGCATCTCCCCCTTTGCCGTTTTGCTGATCGCCCGCTGATTGGCGACGATGCCGACCGCCCAGCCGTCGATGCGCGCGTAACCGGTAATGATCGTTTTTCCGTAACCCGCTTTGTATTCGTCCAATGCACTGTCGTCGATAATGCGGGAAAGAATCTGATAGGTATCGTACGGTTTGTTCCGTTCGGCCGGCAGGATGCCGTAGATCTCTTTCGGATCGAATTTCGGCGGGGAAGATTTTTCGTAGTTAAATCCTGCCACCGGAAAATGTCCGAGTTTGGAGATGATGCTCCGGATCTTCTTGAGAGCAGCTTCGTCGTTCGCCATCTTATGATCGGTCACGCCGCTGATCTCGCAGTGAACGGTAGCGCCGCCGAGGGATTCGTTGTCGATATCCTCGCCGATGGCCGCCTTGACCAGGTGGGATCCGGCCAGAAACACGCTCCCGGTTTTATCCACGATCATCGCTTCGTCACTCATGATCGGCAGATAGGCGCCGCCGGCAACGCACGGTCCCATGATCGCGGCGATCTGCGTGATCCCCATGGCGGACATCACGGCGTTGTTCCGGAAAATCCGTCCGAAATGCTCTTTGTCCGGAAAAATCTCTGACTGCAGCGGCAGAAAAACCCCGGCGGAGTCGACCAGATAGACGATCGGCAGCCGGTTTTCGATCGCGATCTCCTGTGCGCGGAGATTTTTCTTCGCGGTGATCGGAAACCATGCACCCGCTTTCACCGTCGCATCGTTCGCCACAATCACCACTTCCCGGTTGTGGATCTTCCCGATCCCGAATACGGTGCCGGAGGAGGGAGCTCCGCCATGCTCCTCATACATCCCATAGGCGGTGAATAATCCCACTTCCAAAAAATAGGATTTCGGATCGATCAGCTGTTCGATCCGTTCCCGAGCGGTCATCTTCCCTTTCTTTTTGTGCCGGATGATCGCATCCGTTCCTCCACCCAGCATCACCAGTCGCGCTTTGGTCTCCAGTTCTTTCAACGCCTTCGCATGAAACTCGGAATTTTTTTTGAAGGTCTCGTCCTTTTTTACTTCAGATCCGATCATAAGATTTTGGTTTTCTGAATGAGCATTGTGTTTTTAGAGGTAACGGGATTCAAGGTTCAGGGATAAAAGTTTAAGGTGGAAGGTTAAAGGTTAAAGGTTAAA
>CAZRWF010000036.1:8383-27396 GCA_964603685.1 uncultured Chitinophagaceae bacterium | reverse complement strand
CTGTGCACCACCGGGTGCGGAATAATTCATACCGTCTGCTCCGGTATCCGAAAAATTTACTGAAAAAGGACATTGTTGTTTATCGATTTTGTCTCTACGTTTTACCCATGAAAAAAGTAATGTTGCCGTTCATGCTGCTTTTTTTTCTTGCGGTCCCGCTGCTGTATTCGCAACGGGTCTCCGATGCGAGCGAAAACGATGAACTTCTCCGCAATGAAAAAGAACGGTACGCTGTGCGGGAGAGATCGTTACGCACGGCCGCCGCACCGCAGCGGATCGACATCATCTATTACCGGCTGAACATCCGTATCGCCGACCAGAGCGGATTTCTCCGCGGCGATGTCACGGCAACGGCAGGCGTGTTGGACTCCGTCGGATCCATCACGTTCGATGTCACCGCGGCCATGACGGTCGATTCCGTTTTCGTCAACTCCTTCCGTACGACATTCGTCCGCAACGGCAGCACCGTCACACTCCTGCTTCCCGAAGCGGCGCGCGCCGGCGATACGGTCGAAACGCACGTCTATTACCACGGGTACCCGCCGTTCACCGGACTCGGAAGTTATTCGGACGTTCTTCGCAACGACGGGAACCGTTGGATCTACACCCTTAGCGAACCGTACGGTGCGCGGGACTGGTGGCCGTGCATTGATCATCCGAACGAGAAGGCCGATTCCGTCGATATCATCATCACCTGTGCCAACGGATACACCGCCGTCAGCAACGGATTGCTGGCCGGAACGCATGTGAACGGCGATAACACCGTCACTTCCGTGTGGAAACACCGCTACCCGGTCTCTTCGTATCTGATCGCGGTGTCGATCGGGAAATATTCCTCCTATTCCGATTGGTACCGATATTCGGCCGTCGATTCGATGGAGATCGTCAATTTCGTTCTTTCGGATATCGCATCGTACTCGCCGTCGTACCGCGAAAATTCCGCTCTGACGGTGAAAATGCTTGATCGGTTTTCGACGTTGTTCGGACCGTATCCGTTCCTGAAAGAAAAATACGGTCACGTGCAGTTTGGATGGGGCGGCGGTATGGAACATCAAACATTGACCTCGCTCGGTTCGTCCGCTTTTTCCGAAGCGACCATCGCCCACGAATTGGTGCATCAATGGTTCGGCGACCTTATCACCTGCCGGACCTGGAAGGACCTGTGGCTGAACGAAGGATTTGCGCAATATTTTGAAGCGGTGTGGCGGGAACAGCAATACGGCACCGCTGCGTATTGGACCCGCATCAACTCACGACTCTCCAGCGCAAAAGGGGCGGTCGGCACATTGTTCGTGCAGGATACCGCCAATGTCGGCAATTTGTTTGCTTCCAGCCGTGTCTATAACAAAGGAGCATCGGTGCTCCACATGCTGCGAAAAGTGCTGGGGGATTCTCTTTTTTTCGCCGCCGTCAAAATGTATGCGAACGATCCTCTGTTGAAGTACGGCACCGCGGAAACCGCCGATTTCCGATTATGGTGCGAATCCGTTGCGGGAAGGGATCTCAATTGGTTCTTTCAGCAATGGATCTACGGTGAAAAATATCCGAAGTATACATACTCGCATTCTTCCACTCCGGCCGGCAACGGACAATTTTTTTCCACCGTACGCATTTCGCAATCCACCGGCACGACCAATCCGAAATTTTTTGTTATGCCGGTCGATCTGAAATTCACCGCGACCAATTGGGATACCACCGTCACGGTTTGGAACGATTCGCTGGTACAGACATTTTCCATACTCATGCCGCGGCAAACCGTTTCCGTGCAACTCGACCCGCAGCAGTGGATCCTTCGGGATGCAACATTCAGCCCAACCGGAATTTTTCCCGAGGAACGATTACCGCAAAGCGAGAAGTTTTCGTTGTTACAAAACTATCCCAACCCTTTTAACGCTTCGACGACGATCGGATTTACGGTGCCGAAAAAAGGGTTTGTCCGTTTGAAAATTTTTAACACTCTCGGGCAAACGGTGTCAGAGCCGTTGAAAGAAGAGTTGTTGGCGGGAGATTATTCCGTCCGTTTTGATGCGGACAAATTACCGTCGGGATTATATTTTTACCGCATCGAATCCGAAAATTTCGCCGCAACAAAAACGATGTTGCTTTTAAAATAATTCAGTGCGGGACAAACATTTCGCAACGCCATCTTCAGAAAAAGTCCTTCGGACATTCGGGACATGTTTGTCCACAGCAATGGAAAGTGTTCTCCGGATCGTCGGCGCCGCATTAACCTCGTTACACCGGCCAGAGCCAGCCGAATGTTCCAGCCGTTATTCCTGCGTAGATTAATCCATCCAATGTCGATTTTGCCGCGGATACCCACGGCCGGTTATACCAGATGGAGAGTTGCCACAATGCGACGACATACGCCAGAAACGCCGTCGTTCCGGTGAAACGAAAGACATCAAGATAATCCGCACCCGCCGGCAGCGCGCGTCCGGCAATGTACGCCGCAAAAATTCCGTTCACGACGACCGCCGCAAACCACAGCAAAAACGTTATTCCGAGTTTCGTTGCGTCGTATTTCCATGTCGTCAGGATGAAGACCGGTCCTTTTGCAAGATTCTCCTGATACTCCGGTTCGGACATTTCCTTTCTGTTCTTCGGGCGGGGAAAAAGATATTCTCCCGGCGGCAGATCGAACGGACGGAGCGCTTTCAGTATCTCGTCCTGTTGCGGATGCCGGGGAAAATCGTTCTTCCGCCACGGCGAACCCATGTTGATATACGCGCTGGCGAGAAAGACGAAAATGGAGGAAACCAAAATCGGAAGCCAGAGCAGATCGAGGGTGACCATAACGCCTCCTTTGTTATTTTTTCAGAGTAAGCCGAAGGCCGAGAACGCTGAGGATCAACACCAACCCAAGTCCGATAATCCCGAGATATTTGTCGACCGCCGGGATCCCGGTCCACTGCAAATAATGGATCTTGTAGAAACGATCGATCCTCTCCGTATCTTTTCCTTTTTGATAAAGACTCATGCGATCCCAATCGATCGTGATTTCTACTCCGGTCACAGTATGAATGGTGTTGCCGGAGACGGAAGAGATCGTTCCGTACCGCTGCGGATTGGCGGAAACAGCATCATTGACTAATCGACGAAGTTCTGCCTCTGCCGGGATTGTTGCCGGCTGCAGCGTCGTCCGATCGAGCTGTTTCCACCCGTCCAATGTGCGGATAAGAAGATGATGTCCGAGAATCGTTCGAAGAACCCGGAATTCCATCCATGACGAATCGGCAATGATGGAAACACGGTCGTTCAACGGATAGGTCTTCATCTTCAGCGTCTCGTACGCTTCATCATATCCCGGCTTGACGAAAAAAATGAACCCGGTCACGACCCAGCCGAAAAACGGAAGGAGCAGCATGAGACCGATAAACTTATGAATTCTCCGTACGGTCATTTTACTTCACCGTCACATCCAGAACAATGTCCGGATTTTTTTTCGGTGCGGTGACGGCGCTGAGCACGGTGAATTTCAACTTCAACGATGGGAGATTCTGCAGCACTTTGACTTCGATTTTCGTCGTGCGATGCGCTTTCAGAGTGACGATATCCGCATTGTCATGAAGCAGAAAGCCGCTCTTGTTCTGCAGAAGAAAGTCGGTGCTGCTGGAATTGTTGATCTTCACGGTCAGTACCGAAGTTTTTCCGTAGTACGACGTTCCTTCGACGGTCAGCGACTGTTGAATGAGCGGAACAAGAAATTCTTCCCGTCCGATCAAGGTGTTGTTGAACCAAACGACGGTCCTTCGGCCGAAGAGCGCATCTTTTAAACCTTCTTCTGTTTTTTCTTTCGCGAAGGCCAGGGTAATCGGTCGGTGCCCGCCGGAAGGAACATCATACTGCCAATCAATCAAACCGTGGATGTCTGACGCGCCGATAAGCGTCAAATTATGATCCAGAGCGATCTGCAGCGCTTCTTCCGAGTAGTTGACGTCGTTCACCACTTCGATGCCGTCGAGGAGTTGTTCTTTTAACAGGGAACGGTGAACGTCGGTCAATCGCGCCACGCCGTCCATCACCTGACCGATCCAGTTCGGATGGTTCCAGAAAACGAAGGCCCCCTGCCGTTTTGCTTCGCGGAAGACTTCGATCGAGTCGCCGATCAACATTTTATTTGCATCCTTCAGGAAGATCGCGTTGCTGTGTCCCGGCGGCATCCGCCGTGTGATCTCCGAGCCGTTGATGATGATGATCGGTTTTTCTTTGGCCGCCGCGACCGCCAAGGCATACGCGCGGTTCCTGTCCGGATGGGGAATGTCCGCCTTGTGCGGCTGATATTCCAGATGTTCGGTAAGCGAGATCGCATCAAGTTTATCCTTCAACGCCTCTTCCACGCGGATGGTGGGCCAGACGTCGCCGTCGGAAAAGACGCTGTGTTGGTGCAGGTCCACCTTCAGCGTGTGATATCCCGGAATGTCGGGAAAGACGATCGCACGGCCCGGTCGTTGCGGATCGTGCGCGGCGGCGAAGGTGTACAAGAACAACAGTGCGGAGAGGGATTTCATAGCGGACCTCGGATGAAATGATTTATTGTTTTTCCGGAACAATGTCGAGAATTTTTTTCACCGTCGCTTCGTCGGCGGTCATCGCTCCCGATTTCGGCAGTCGGGGAACCAGCAGGCGCCACTGCGGATCTTTCGCAAACACCCCCCGGAAGATCGGAAGCGCCTCCGCCGTGCGGCGGGCGTTCACCAGCGCAACGGCGTGCCAGAACTTCATCTCCAGATTGCCGGGGAACATCGCCTGAGCGGCGCCGTATTCCCGCAGCGCGCCGGCGACGTCGTTTTTTTCGATGGCGACATCGCCGCGATTCATATGATCGTACGCGCGATGGACGGCGACGAGTCGGCGCAGTTCCGCCAGCGGATCGGGATGGTCTTCCACGCGCAAGTCGATCACCTTGTCCGCCCACGGCCGGCCGGTAGAGGTCCCTTTGACGATGAGGATCGCCGCGGACTGTTTCCCGCGAATATCTCCGCCGGCCTTCTCCGCCGCTTCGAGTGCGATCAACATCCGTTCGGTCAGATCCCCCTTCGCTGCGCGAAACGCAGAGGCCATCGCTCCCCACACGCGGTCGTTCAGCATCAGGTTCGCCTGAACGGAAAATTGTTCTCCCGCAACGTGTCCCGCCCCGTCGATACATTTGGATCCCGTATGCACGGCAACCGTTCCGCCGGCATCCACCATCGCCACCTGCCGGACATCGCGTCCCGGATCGGCGGCGATCAGTGCATCGAGCGCCTGCCGGGCGGATTTTCCGCCGCGCATCAGTTGGAGTCCGAGTTCTCCATATGCCGGATCGACGAACGACTGCGTGGCGACGGCCCCCACACCCGCTTCGGCCCACGTGACGAGCGAGCCGACCGAAAACCAATGGGACTGCACCGCAACGCCGAGATCACCGGTGGATGAATCACGAGCGACGATGGAGTAGGTGTTCACCGGCCGGAACGGAGAGACGTGTTGTGCCGACAGCGACACCGGAAGGAGAGAATATACGACGATGATCAGAATGAGCGTCCGCATGACGATATGACTCCTTCTATTTCGGGTTGGAAAAATGTTTGAAGAAGTCCGGATACATCTTCTGCGTGCAGTCGGGACACATGCCGTGGGAAAAGCGGGCATCGCTCCGCTCTTGAATATACTTCTCCAGCACCACCCAATCTTGCTGATCGTCGCGGATCCGTTTGCATGAAGCACAAATCGGAACGATCCCGCCGAGCAGTTTGATGGCATTCATCGCATCGTGCAGTTCTTTCATCGTCCGTCGCATTTCGATCAACGCGCTCGCTTGGCGGGAGAGGGCGGTCAGCGCCCGCTGTTGATCGCTGGTGATGGAGCGCGGTTTGTCATCGATTACGCAGACGGTCCCCAGCGCATATCCGTCGAACGTCGACATCGGCGCGCCGGCGTAGAAGCGGATGTTCGGATCGCCGGTCACCAGCGGATTATCAGAAAATCGCCCGTCGGCATGTGTATCCGGAACGACAAAAACATCGGACTGATGTATGGCGTGTGCGCAGAACGAAACCTCTCGTGTTGTTTCCGGCGATGCCAATCCGACTTTGGACTTGAACCATTGGCGATCTTCATCAATGAGAGAGATCAGTGCGATCGGTGTCTGGCAAATGTGCGATGCGAGAAAGGTCAGATCGTCGAAGATCCGTTCGTTTCCCGAATCGAGAATGTCGTACCGCCGGAGTGCTTCGAGCCGTTGTTGTTCGTTGGCAGTTTTTGCAGCCGGGATCATTGTGGTATCCTCCGTGTCATGGCGGTGAACCGATATTCTGTGGAGTTTTATGTTTTACCAATCCGGTCATCATTACCAGCGCGCTGAGGAAGATGATTTGAGAGAGCAATCCCTCGTTAATGCCGGGTATTTTTAATGACGCCGGAATGCTCAAAAACAAGAGGATGGTGATCAATCCCCGGGGTGCTACATACAGAACGGGATCTGTCGGAATTTTCATGAGGGAAAAATATCCCCATCGTGTCGTCATGATAAAGAGAAGAATTCCGACCGATACCATCAGGTTATGCGTGTCAAACAGCGAGCGGATGTCCGTATAATAGCCGAACATGATAAAAAAAAACGAACGGACGACGAACGTGACCTCAGCGACCAAATGTTTGAACGGCAGCAATTCTTGTCCGATGATCGCCGGATCGATCAAGGAGTGCATCCCGAAACGCCGCATGGGACGCACATGCAGCAGGCGGATATTGTTCAGGAATATCCCGAATGCCATCACCAAAACCAACGAAGGAAGGGTCAGTTTTTTTGCCACGGAATACAGCAACAGCAGCAAGGCAATGATCGGAATAAATTTGACGTGATGGGTGATGCGTTGCAGCAGCATTCCCAAACCGAAACTGGCCCCCGCGGAAATGACCACGACGGCCGCCAGTTGTGCAAAAAATCCGGCCCATGTCGTAAAGCCGTATTCGTCGTTCAACACGAAAAAATTAAAGAACAATATTCCCAGGATATCCGAGAAGGTGCTTTCGTATACCACAAATTCTTTTTTTTCCGTCGGCAAGTGAAACACGCCCGAAATGGCAATGGCACTGCTGATAATGCCGAGCGGAATGGCATTCACCAGCGACGGCAGAAATGCGGAGCGGTAATGAAGGCTAAAAAACCATGCAAAGGTGAGCGAACAAATAATCAGCAGTATCAGTGCGGAAAAAAAAGTCTGCCGGATCAGCGGCAACCGTTCCCTTTTGAGCTCCAGATCGAGACTTCCCTCCAGCACGATCAGGATCAACCCGATTGTGCCGAGAATGGGGAGCGCCGGCTGCAGATTCGGAATCGACAGCGAAAAAAGGTCGCTCCCCTGACGCACGGCGATGCCCAGTAACAACAGTAAAATGACGCCGGGGATATTCGTTTTTTTTCCGGAAAGATCGAAAAGATACGACAGCAGCGTCAACACACACAGCGTTATGATGATATACGAAGTCATCGCGGGATTATTTCACGTACGTATCGATTACGCGATGAATCGCCGCGGAGCAGACTGGATCGAAATCGATAAGACTGAGGGAGAACATGCGGCAATCCACGGCCGGACGGTAAATCCCTTTGGAAACATAACCGCCCCCTTCGAATGTGCCGACTGTTCCTTTATATTGCGCCGTCTTCAATACATTCTGCGCCGCTTGATACAACGGTTCCCGTTTTTCATAATAATCCGGCGCCAAACGGTCCAGTTTTCCCCGCAGCGCTTCGATGGAATCGTACGCCGATTTATTCCACGGCGTCGGTATCGGAGTGGAAGGGAGAACAAACGTATTCCATTTGAGATCGCTTTTATTTTTCGCTGCGGTGAGATTCGGCTCCCATGGTTCCACGCCGGCTTGATAAAAATCATTGTACGAGACCGACGATGTATAATATTCGTCCCCTAATCCGGCGAACGAATGTCCCAGCTCGTGCACGAACACATAATCCATTTGCCAATCCATCCCTTTGGCATCGGATTGGGTGAAGCAGGTCGTATACAGGTTATAGATGCCGCCGCCGCCGTACCGGTTGTCATTCACAAGAATGGCGATTGCATCGTACGGCACCTGACCGGCGATATCGCGCAGGATCCTGTTTTCTTCGGTGAGGATGTAGCGTGCGCTGCCGAAGGTGTCGTACATCGTGCCGAGGATGTTCTCCTTCCATTCGTTTTTTCCCGGTTTGTCGATGCCGCTTTCGTTGGACTCCGCTTCGATGGCCCACACGTTAAAATCTTTCCTTCGTTCCTTAAACGGCGACGTCGCGAAGAGCGCCTCCGCGTAATGTTTGGCATCGGTGCGGAACTTCGCCATATCCGCCTTGGCATATCCATCCCCGATGATCAGCAGGTCCACTTTTTTTTCCGGCGTACCGTTGTCCACTATCTTGGAGGAGGCGAACCGCGGCGTCCTCTTCTGTGCATTTACCGCGGAGGGATCGTTCGGATCGATGACAGCGGAGAACAATTCATGGAAAACCATTTTCCGGTCGCGGCGCGAGATGGTGAGCTGCACTTTGTTTTTCGGAAACGGGAAACGGACCGTTTCATGGAATGTTTTCATCGTGCCGGAAAGCGCCTCATCCGTGGATTGCCATTCGTTGAAGATCGAGGAGAATCCGCGCGAGTAAATCAGCGTTCCGCCGGCGAAGTCGTACACCCGCACCATGTATTCGCCGAAATTCAAGCCGTCGAGCAGCTGCGTTTTGCTTCCGGGCCAGATCCCTTCGCTGTACACCTTGTCCAGCGCGAAAATTTCCGTTCCTTTGGTTCCGGTGTGATGGTAATCCACCCGCATCGTTTTGTCGGTGAAGTAGTTGTGGAACGATTGTGAGAATGCCGCGGTGCAGAACGCCGCGATCAGGATCATCTGTTTCATGGCGGTTTCCTTGTTTGGTGGAAAAATGTTTGCCGCAATATAGAGAAGGGAAAAATGAGATGGAAGCGTTGAACGCCGGCCTTATTTCAGGACGTACCAATTTGCCACCGTGCCCGGTGTTCCGAATGTGTCGCCGCTGCAGTGCAACGGATCATTGTCCCGTTCCGTTTTGGAAATGATCAAGTCGCTCCGCGCAGTAACGCCGCGGGAGGCGTACGTGAGAAAAATGGAATCATCCATGATCTCGAAATAGGACAGGGCGTACCGTTTGCCGCCGAGAGAATGGAACACCGCAATGTCAGACATCGTTTGGGATCCGATATGCGTGCCGATCTGTTGTCCCGCTGTTACGGTATCGCCCGCGGAGAGAGGGGCGCCGAGTGCGACATGAAAGAGGATGACGGTGTAGGATCGTGCACTGAGCGGTTGGATTTGTACTTGTGTTCCGGCCCATTCGTCGAACGTCCGGACGATGGTACCGGCGACCGGCGAAAAAATTTTGACCGTCGACCAGTCTGTTCCGCTTTTCGGCTGATAATAATGTTTCATGCTGCGGCACGATTCGGCATCGTCGCGGTAATCGTGCCCTATGCCGGAACGGAATTTCGAGATCCTTTCGATTTTATTCAACTCGATAAAATCGGATCGGGCGAATCTCGACGGTACGACGACGACAGAATCGTTGATCACGGGATCTTCCGTGACGATTGTTGCGGATTCCCGGTCGCACGCCGCGAGAAGAACAACGAACGATGAAAGAAGAAAAATCTTCATTTCATCTCGCCTCCGTTTGTTCTGCCGAACGTGTTGATGAGTCCTTCGATGAAAATCTTTTTTTCCGCAGCGTTCAGATTGGCCTCGGGATGAAGCAGCAGGTACGGGCCGATCGGCATTCTGCCGATCCGGACCTCTTCCGCTGCTTTGGTCCCTCCTCTGTTGTTTTTATCCCATTCGGAGACATTAAAATATTTGCGGCCTTCCGCAACGTCCCGGGCGATCATCCAGGAAGCCGGCGCGACGGAACTGTACCACGGATAAACCGTTTCGTTGCTGTGGCAGTCACCGCAGGCGGAAAAAAAAGTCCTGCGCGTTTCCGCCGAATCCCACGGCGGTTCACCGGTGACCGGAGGATTGGTCATCGGTGTTGACGTCGGGAAAAATTGGATCACAATCAGCAGCGCGGGAACGCCGAACAACAAAATCCGGAACAGGCGCCGGTACGTCGGAGTGATCATGGAAAAGGGTAAGGAGTTTTGGAGGAAATATCAATCGAAATTTTCCGCATCCAAACGTTCGTTTTTCCGTACATTGCGCCATTGTACCCTCCCGATCGTCCTGAAAGGAAAAGCGATGAAACATCCCCCGCATCAAATTTGGAAGACCATGAGCGGAAAAGACCTGCGGCAATTCGCGCTGGCGGTCTTTTTTCTTTTTGCCGCGATCGGACCGTTAAATTTGCTGATGGACGGCGACGTGATCCCGGGTTCGTGGTACCGGCTTCTCGTGTTGACCATCCTCTCCGGCGGACTCGCGGCGTCGATCATCCTGTTCATGGGGCGGATTTTTTTATTGTTGGCGTCGGTGCTTCTGTATGTCACGGCGATCATGGCGATTGGATTGACCGATCCGGAATTTTTGAAGCCGGACGTTCCGGCGATGACGTTGACGGCGGACCAGCCGATGCGGTTCTCCGAAGATCAAATCACGGACATGCGGGAAAAACGCGTTGCGTTCGGGATGACGGCGATTTTTTGCATCGCCATCGGCTATGCGTTGTTTGTTCGTTCGCTGTCACGGGAGAATAAACGCCGCGCCGAAATCGAATCGGAGGTTCGCCTTGCACAGACGATCCACGAATCGCTGCTGCCGAAACAGGCGCTCACGACGTCGTGGTGCGACATTGCGGGACAATGCATTCCGGCGGCGCAGATCGGTGGTGATTTTTTTGATATTATCCCCCTCTCGGAAAAAAAACTTTTCGTGGTGATCGCCGATGCGTCGGGTCACGGCGCCGGCGCCGGCATCGTGGCAGCGATGACCAAAAGCGGAATATTGCAGGAGTTGCAGCACACTTCCGATCCGGCGGAAATGGTGAACAACGTCAATACCATGCTGCATGCGGCCACCGAAAAGAACATGTTCATCACCTGCGCAGTGGCGCTGTTCGACCGGACCACGGAAACGGCGTCCATCGTCACCGCCGGCCATCCGCCGGTGTTCCGCGTTTCCGCCGTTCACGGTTCGGTGGAGGAATTCCGCTCGCCGAACATGGCGCTCGGCATCCGGCCGCGGATGGATGTTCAGGCCATTTCGGTCCGCTTTTCGCCTTCTGACCGGTTCCTCTTCGTGACGGACGGAGTATTTGAAGCCGCCCGGCGTACCGGCGAACAATTCGGCGCGGAACGGGTGAAACACCATTTCCGGCATTCGACCGGTGCGTCGTCGTCGGCCGACACCGGTTCATTGATCGCGGCCGTGCAAACATTTGCCGGCGACGGGGAAGTCAACGATGATATTACTGCGGTGACCGTACGGATTCTGTAGCGGACAACGTGCTCCGCAATGATTATAAGTTTCTCATCCGAATGTTTCTCTGTGCAAAAAAATTGTACATTGGTGCGAGAACAATCAGGGAAGTCACATGGCATATACCAAAGGAACGTTAGCGGGAGATTTTATTGACGGCATCCGCGCGGAATTGAACGGAGTGATCGCCGTCGGTGTTGTGGATATGCATGCGGAATTGCAAATGGATACCTTCAGCGCACGTCCCGATTTCGATTCTGACGTTGCCAGCGCCAATATCGTGGAGATGATTATGACGCAGGAACGGACGATCAAAGCGCTGCGTTTGAAAGAAACAGTGAAGGATATCTATATCACACTCGACACGCAGGTCCATTTTCTGACACTCTCGAAAACCGGAAAAGCGATGTATTACGTCGTGGTCGATGCGATCGGAGCCAATCTGGGAATCCTGCGGTCGGTCGTGCGCAAATATGCCAAAGGCCTGTGACTACGTCATCGCGCCGTTTTTTACGACACGGAAAAACCAAAAAATAGTATGCGAGAAGAATTAGTAGAATTACTGGAAGAAGCATTCGAAACCGGGATCGTTACCAGCATCATCCAATCCCAGATCGATTCGCTGAAAAAATCGCTGAAAATTTCGGAGAGCGAATACCACCAGCTGGAAGATAAGATCCGGTTGGAAGCGTATTTGCGAAAGGTGAAGGAGCGGGAGAAAAAGGGAGTGACGTTTTTTGGCGACCTCCGGAAACAGTACAAAATCACGGAGGAGGATAAAGAGTTCATCCAGGAAAAATTAAAGAGCGAGACAAAAAAAACGTCCGCTCCCAAATCCGCCGCCCCAGTGACATCGGCTCCTCCGGCGGCACCCAAAAAAACCACCGGAAATAAGATCCGCGTCCTGCTGGCGGATGACAATGAGACGCACCTTCAACTGACGAAATTGATCATCGAAGAAGGGGGATACGAGTGCGTGACCGTCGAAACGCCCGAACAGGCGATCGCAGCGGCGGTTTCGCAGGGGCCGGCGATCATCTTTTGCGACATCAACTTCGGCATCGGGAAACCGACGGGAATGGACGTCTTCACCAATTTACGGATGAAAAAAATCAACACGCCGTTCGTCATCGTGTCGGCATTCATTCAAAAAGAGTTCAAGGACCACGCCAAGAGGATCGGCATCACGGATTATATCACCAAACCGATTGATCCCGGAACAATCTTCGCGATGATGAAAAAATATATTCCCGTGTAGCGGTTCCCGGCAGAGGATTGTTATGGCGAACATCGACCGACGCATCGACGCGTACATCGCGAACGCACAACCGTTCGCCCGGCCCATTCTTGAGCATCTTCGCTCCCTGGTACATCATGCCTGTCCCGGCGTGGAAGAGACGATGAAGTGGTCCTTTCCGCATTTTGATTATTGCGGTGAGATGATGTGCAGTATGGCCGCGTTCAAACACCATTGTGCGTTCGGCTTTTGGAAAGCCCCGCTGTTGAAGGAACGGTCGCTTCTTCGGAATGCTGCGGCGGAAACCGCCATGGGACATTTGGGAAAGATCACGTCGTTGAAGGATCTCCCCTCCGGACCGAAATTGATCTCGTTGATCAAAAAAGCGGCGGCGTTGAATGAACAGGGGGTGAAAATACGAAAATCACCGGCGAAGAAGCACCCGCCGCTACGCGTACCTGCTTATTTTCTAAATGCGATCCGGACCAATGCCAAAGCGTTTGCAGTCTTTACCGCGTTCACCCCGTCCAAAAAAAAGGAATATGTCGAGTGGGTGACGGAGGCGAAAACGGACAAAACACGCGAGCGGAGAATCGCCACCGCTGTACAATGGATCGCCGAAGGGAAAGTCCGGAATTGGAAGTACATCAAAAAATAACTGTTACCTCTCTCGTTAAACGCCGTTACCATCTTATTCTTTTCTAATTTTTTGCCGTTCGCTTTACTCTTATCCCCTCTTTCGATATTTTCCTGCACAAAAAATTTTATTCACTAGCCTTGTCAGGGAATCGTTATGCCGACCATGGAAGAACGCAAAATGATGATCCAAAAGATCAAATCACTCCCCGCCATTTTAGAATCGGTGGTGGACGGGTTGACCGATGCACAACTGGATACGCCGTACCGGGACGGCGGTTGGACCGTCCGTCAAGTGGTGCATCACTTGTGCGATTCGCACATGAACGCGTTCCTCCGGTTCAAATGGGTTTTAAACGAAGATCATCCGAAGATCAAAACATACGATCAAGATAAGTGGGCCGCTTCGCCCGAATACAAACTTCCCGTTCTCGAAGCGCTGCATCTGCTGCGCGGATTACACGAACGCTGGGCGATGATGTTGGACACGGTCAGCGAAGAGGCATGGGGCCGCACCGCCGATCATCCGGAAAACGGCACCGTCACGCTCGATTCTCTGTTGAAGACCTATGCCAACCACGGGGAAAAACATTGCGGTCACATCATGGGACTGCGCGATAAGATGGATTGGTAAACGGTGAACGGATCGAACGACATGCATATGGTCGCATCCGCCGAAGCGGCGACATCGGGGGAAACGGTCGTCTGGTTCGGGCAGCCCGATCCGAAACGATTTCTGCTGCAATCCCTGCCGCTTTTCATTTTCGGCATTCCCTGGACCGCCTTTGCGGTGTTTTGGGTATACGCCGCTTCCGGATTTGACTTCCCGCC
Source organism: uncultured Chitinophagaceae bacterium (assembly GCA_964603685.1). Classification (GTDB taxonomy): domain Bacteria; phylum Bacteroidota; class Ignavibacteria; order UBA10030; family UBA8401; genus UBA8401. The sequence continues at coordinate 13,274 of CAZRWF010000036.1, read as the reverse complement.
CGATTTCAGCAAAGGGGGATTTTCTTTTTTCCCGTTGTTCGGCCTTCCGTTCGTACTGATTGGTGTCTGGTTGTTGTTGTCGCCCGTGTTTCACTATGTCAAAGCTTTTAAGACACTCTATATTGTAACGAACAAAACGGCGCGAATCGTGACGATGGGAAGAACGAAACAGGTGGAAACATTCACCGGAGAAGATTTGCAGCAGATTCAGCGGAAAGAAAAACCGGACGGCAGCGGCGACATCATTTTTCAACATCGCGTGAGTCATTCGTCAAAAGGCGGCCGCACGATCACTCCGGTAGGATTTTTCGGCATCGGTGCGGTGGCGGTGGTGGAGCAACATCTTTCCGCTCTTCGTCAATCGGTCACCGCACAATCATAACATTGTATGAACGTTTCCCGCCGCATCATGATCGCCGCACTCGTCCTTCTCGCCGGATGTTCGTCCGAACGGCAATCCGTGAACACACATCACCGGATCGTCTTTTTCGGTGACTCGATCACCGAACTGGGTGTTCGTTCCGGGGGATATGTAACGCTCATTCGCGATTCTCTCGTGTCGCTCGGACATTCCGCGGAGGTGATCGGTGCCGGTATCAGCGGCAACAAAGTGGGGGACCTGCTTGCACGTCTGCAGCGCGATGTCCTCTCCCGCGATCCTTCGGTGGTGGTCATCTACATCGGCATCAACGATGTGTGGCACTACGAATTCGCCTCCCGCGGATTGAGCGGAACACCGAAAGAAGAGTTCCGGTCCGGGCTTTGGACGCTGATCGACCGGATCCGGTCCGCCGGTGCTTCGGTGATTCTCTGCACGCCCACCGTTATCGGCGAACGGTCCGACGGTACGAACAAATACGATCCGATGCTGGATGACTACAGTGCCGTTTCCCGGGAAATCGCTGCGGAGACCGGTGCAACGCTCTGCGATCTTCGGACCGCTTTCCTCGAAACATTGCGCACGCACAATCCCGTCCAACGGGAAAAAGATATTCTCACCTACGACGGAGTCCATTTGAACGACGCCGGCAACCGGCTCGTCGCATCGATGATATTTTCTTCGCTTGACGGATTGGCCCTCTTTTTTCCGCAAAAGTAAAAACGACTTCTCGCTTTGCCTCTTAACATTGCCGTAACAACCGCTGTGCCGTTCTAGCGTAGTACGGAGGGAAAAGTTTCTCACACCATTCCTCGGGGGTACGATGCTGACACTTACAGAAGAACTAATGCTGTTGATGTTCGATCCGAAATCCCGCACTTTTCCCAAATCTTCCGTTCACGCCCATGCCGTCATCAACTCCGCAATCCTGGTCGAACTTTCCATCGCCGGAAGGGTTCACACTAACATCAAGGGAGAACTTAACGTCTCCGATTACTCCCTGATCAGCGATCCGATCCTTTCTGATGCCGCTCAATTGATCCAGCGTCAAAAACGGAAATTTCCGGTTGCGTATTGGACTCTCCAACTCATGCGGTTGAATCGGCTGTTCGACAGGATTATACTCCGGCTGATTGAAAAAGGAGCAATTCGGAAGACCGTCGAATGGAAATGGTGTATTCCGTTCACCCGGTATCACCTCACAAATCCCGGCGTCATCGAATTGCTGAAACAAAAAATAGAAATAACGGAGAACGCATTACGTAACGAACGGATCGCCGCCATGATCTCGCTCGTTGTAGGCGGAAAGGAAGTGATGGGGTATTTGTTCCAAAAGAATCAATGGCAGGAATTACAACAACGATTCTCCGCTTTGCTCAGAGACCATCCCATTCCAAACACCGTAAAAAATATCTTGTTCAACTCCCGATCGAACGACGAACTGCTGACACTCATTCTTCTGTCCACGGCTGGTACCTCGGCCGATGCAGGCGAGGGAGATGGCGGAGGCAGTGACGGGGGTGACTAATCCCCGTTGACCGGACAAAAAAGGTGATTCACCGAAATTCTCTGCGTGAAGGGAGTGAGAATTGAATATCTTATGATAAAAGAGGGATATTCATGGTTTCTCTCCGTTGCCTTTTCTCTATAATTTTTGGATATTTCTATCCATTTTCATTTGAACAAACATTTTTTCACCGTAAGAAAACAACGCTCCATCAATAAATCATCATGCCCGACACACAGAATACTGACCTTTCTTTTTTGAAAATAGACCGTGATGCCCCCCGGCCATCGGATGCTCAAGGGAAAAAAACCATGCTCCTGATCGTCGCGGGTGTGGCTGCCGTTGCGGTGATTCTCGTTTCGTTTTTTGCTTTCGGCTCCGGCGGCTCCGCAGAGTTTGTGGAACTCGGCACGGTCGTGTTGACCACGCCGGCACAGGAATCGGCGGTGCTGACCGCCAGCGGATATATCGTTGCACAACGGAAAGCGGCCGTCGCATCCAAAGGGACCGGCCGATTGGAATATCTCGGCGTGATCGAAGGAGACCGGGTAACGACCGGTCAGATCATCGGCCGGCTGGAAAGCCGTGATGTGGAAGCGGCATTGGGTCAATCAAAAGCGAATCTTGCAGTTGCCCGCGCATCGTTGGAACAAGCGCTGGCCGAGCGGGAAGATGCCACTGCAAATTTTGAGCGGCAAAAAACACTCTATGCGCAGAACTCCATTTCGCGCGCGGAGTATGACGCCGCGAATGCACGCTATAAAAGAGCGGTTGCCGGAGTCGCTTCCGCCGAAGCATCCATCAATTTTGCCGAAGCCAATGTGCGCGCGGCCGAAGTGCAGATGGAGTACACGCTTATCCGTGCGCCGTTCGACGGTGTGGTGCTGACGAAAAATGCGAACGTCGGCGAAGTGATTTCCCCCTTCGGCGCGGCAGCCGGATCCCGCGGCGCCATCGTGACCGTGGCGGATATGTCCTCGCTCGAAGTCGAAGCGGATGTCTCCGAGTCCAACATTCAAAAATTGACCGAAGGACAGCCCTGCGAGATCACGCTCGATGCGTATCCGGACCGCCGGTACGCCGGATTCGTAAACAAGATCGTCCCGACGGCGGACCGGGCGAAAGCGACGGTGCTGACCAAAGTCCGTTTCAAAGACCGCGATGAGCGGGTGCTTCCCGAAATGCGCGCCAAGGTGAATTTCCTGAACGCAGCGGAAGAAAAAGAAGAAAAAGATTCGTCGCCGAAAATCTCCGTTCCGGCTTCCGCCGTGACGACCCGCAACGGACAAAAGGTCGTCTTTGTCGCCGGCGGTGAGACAGTCACGGAAACCGCCGTGGTCCTCGGCGCGGTGATGGGAAGCAGAATCGAAATCGTCCGCGGTGTTTCGCCGGGGGACAAAGTGGTGCTGCGGCCGTCCGAACAGCTGGCGACCGGCACGCGATACACGACCGAAAAATAACGACAGTCATTTATTCATTCACAATCATTCATTCTTATGTCCACACTCGTCTCGGTTCAAAACGTCACTAAAGTGTACAAACGCGACACGATGGAGATTCCCGTGCTGCAGAATATTTCGCTGAATGTTCCCGAAGGGGAATTTCTCGCGTTGATGGGCCCTTCCGGTTCCGGAAAAACCACGCTGCTGAATCTCATCTCCGGCATCGATCAGCCGACGAGCGGCTCGATCGTCGTTGCGGGAACGGATATCGCCAAATTGAACGAGTCGGGCTTGGCCCAATGGCGTTCGCGGCATATCGGCTTCGTGTTCCAGTTCTACAATCTGCTTCCGGTGTTGACGGCGTATGAAAACGTCGAGCTGCCGCTGCTGCTGACGAACCTCTCCAAAAAGGAGAAAAAAGAACGGGTGGAAATGGTGCTGAAGGTGGTCGGCTTGGCGGAGCGGATGGATCATTATCCGAAACAACTCTCCGGCGGACAGCAACAACGTGTCGCCATTGCCCGGGCAATCGTCTCCGACCCGACGCTGATCATCGGCGACGAACCGACCGGGGACCTCGACCGGAAATCGGCGGAAGAAATCCTCACGCTGCTGGGACGGCTCAACAGCGAGTTCAAAAAGACCATCATCATGGTCACGCACGATCCGCATGCGGCCGAAAGCGCGCATAAGGTGCAGCATCTGGACAAAGGCGAATTAAAATTGAACTAAGCGAAAGAGATTATGAAAGTACTCAAACTCGTTTACAAAAATCTGCTGCGGCACAAATTGCGCAGCTTCCTGACGGTGATCGGCATCGCCGTTGCCGTGCTCGCCTTCGCGTTCCTGCGGACCGTTGTCACGGCGTGGTCGTACGGCGTCGAAGCGGCATCGGTGGACCGGTTGATCGCCCGTCACGCGGTCGCCTTCATTTTCCCGCTGCCGTATTCGTACAAAAGCGACATTGAGAACAAAGTACCCGGCGTAAAAAAAGTGTCGTATGCCTCCTGGTTTCAGGGAATCTACAAGGACCAGAGTTTCGAAAACTTTTTTCCCCGGCTGGCGGTCGATCCCGAAACGATTTTCGAAGTGTATCCCGAGTTCATCGTGCCGGCCGATCAACTGGCGAAATTTAAGTCGCAGCGGAACGGCTGTATCGTCGGGAAAAAACTGGCGGCGCAGCAGGGGTTCAAAATCGGCGATCTGATTCCCGTCACCGGCGATATTTATCCCGGGCAATGGGAGTTCGAGATTGTCGGAATTTATTCCGGCAAAGATCCGACCTCCGATGAAACGCAGATGTTCTTCAGCTGGGATTATTTGAACGAGCAGAACAGAAAAAGCGAATCCTTCGCGACCGATATGGTCGGATGGTATATCGTGCAGATCGACAATCCGAACGAAGCGGCATCGGTCTCCGCCGCCATCGACGAGGTCTTTGCCAACTCCGGCGCAAAGACAAAAACAGAGACGGAAAAAGCGTTCCAACAAAGTTTCGTTTCGCTGTCCGGCGCAATCATCACGTCGCTGGAAGTAATCTCCTACGTCATCATCGGCATTATC
>CAZRWF010000036.1:0-8283 GCA_964603685.1 uncultured Chitinophagaceae bacterium | reverse complement strand
GCGATCGCCTTCTCGCTGCTCGTTGGGATGGTGGCGGCGGTGTTTCCGGCGTACCGCTCGGCCAAAATGCGGATCGTGGACGGATTGCGCCAGATCGGTTAATCAAAATTTTTATCGGTGACCTTATGAAAATCCCCTTCTCGTATAACATTCGAAATTTATGGACGCGCCGGTTGACGACGACCCTCACGGTCGGCGGCATTGCGCTCGTGGTATTTGTATTTGCGGCGGTGTTGATGCTGGCGAAAGGTGTCGAAGAGACGCTCGTGGCGACCGGCTCGAACGACAACGTGATCATCATCCGGAAAAGTTCGCAGAGTGAAATGATGAGCGCCGTCAGCCGCGACCAGATCGGCATCATCTCTTCGTTCCCCGAGATCAGCCAAACGGCGGACGGGAAACCGTTTGCCACCTCCGATGTCGCCACCATGGTCAATCTCAGCAAGAAGGAGACGAACGACATGGGAAACATCTCCATCCGCGGAATTTCCGCCGGCGCCTTTTCGCTGCGGCCGCAGGTGAAGCTGACCCAGGGACGGTGGTTCCAGCAGGGATCGACCGAAATCGTTGTCGGGAATAAAATCCACGAACAGTTCAACGGTGTCGACATCGGCCAGGAGATCCGGATCGGATCGAAGATGTGGACGGTGGTCGGCGTGATGGAAGCGGGGAAAACCGGATTTGCCTCCGAGATCTGGGCCGATGCGGAAAATGTCATGTTGGAATTTAACCGGGCTTCCACTTTCTCCTCCTATACATTTAAACTGAGGAACCTCGGAGATTTTGAAGCGGTGAAAACCAAAATGGAAGCGGAACAGCGCCTGCAAGATCTCGAAGCGAAACGGGAGCAGGACTTTTATCTTGAACAATCGAAATTTATGGCGGGCTTCATCAGCGCGCTCGGTATTTTTATCACGGTCATCTTCAGTTTCGGCGCCATGATCGGCGCAATGATCACCATGTATGCCGCCGTCGCAAACAGAACGGTGGAAATCGGCACGCTGCGGGCGCTCGGCTTCAAACGCCGGAGCATCCTTGCGGCATTTTTGATCGAAGCGCTCTCCTTGTCAATGATCGGCGGACTGGTCGGGCTGGTCTTCGCCTCGTTCATGGAGTTTGTTTCATTCTCCACAACGAACTTCGGTTCGTTCTCGGAATTGGCGTTCGGGTTCACCATGTCCGTGGATATCATCATCAGTACGCTCATTTTTTCGCTGGTGATGGGAGTGGTCGGCGGATTTTTACCGGCGGTGCGCGCCTCGCGCATGAATATCATCAACGCGCTGAGAGCCTCTTAAACCCGAATGAAGATTACGGTGAATGATAACGGGAGCCTTCGCATCGAAGGAGAAGGGATCGAACTTTTCGACGGAAAAGGGAATGCCTTCGATCTGAACGGCCGGAAAAAATTCTCTCTCTGCCGCTGCGGCGGCAGCAGCACCAAACCGTTTTGCGATGCCTCGCATAAAACGAATGGATTTCAATCGGTCTGTGAAGCATATGCGCTTCCGCCGATGCCGCCGAAACTATAAGAGGAGCGCTCCGTACACGCATTCCGGTTTTTCATCACACGAGGCCGGAAATTCATCACAATTCTTTGTTTCCCGTGTCCCCCAATTTCCTATCTTTACAATCATCGTTTCACCATCTCACGCAGTTTAATCACTCAGGAGGTTTCGTATGACATTTATCCGGCTGGCGGCCGCGGTGTGCCTGTTGTTTTCGGCGACACTTATCGCGCAAAACGCCGCAACATTCACCGTTCCCGTGGAATATCACAAACTGGAGAACGGGCTGAAAGTCGTCCTCTCGCAGGACAAAACATCCCCCACGGTCGTGGTGGCGGTTTATTATAACATCGGATTCCGGATCGAACCGAAAGGAAGGACCGGATTCGCCCATTTGTTCGAGCACATGATGTTCCAGGGCTCCGAAAATCTCGGGAAGATGGAGTTCATCCGTCTTATCCAGAAAAACGGCGGCATCCTGAACGGATCGACCCGCTTCGATTTTACGAACTATTTCGAAGTGGTGCCGGCACATAAATTGGAAACGATGCTGTGGGCGGAAGCGGACCGGATGAAAGGTTTGTCGATCACGCAGGAGAATCTCACGAATCAGCAGGGAGTGGTGAAAAACGAAGTGAAGGTGAACGTGCTGAACCAGCCGTACGGCGGATTTCCGTGGCTCGATATGCCGCAATATGCCAACACGAACTGGTACAACGCGCACAACTTTTACGGAGACTTGGCTGACCTGGATTCCGCGAATCTGAAAGACGTGCAGGATTTTTTCAACACCTACTATGCGCCGAACAATGCCGCGCTCGTCCTCTACGGCGATATCGACACCAAAGAAGCGCTCGCGATGGTGAAAAAATATTTCGGGCCGATCAAATCCGCGGTCGTGCCGCCGATTCCCGACATTGCCGAACCGCGGCAGGAAAAGGAAAAACGTTTCACGAAAAAAGATACGCTGGCCTTCCGTCCGGCCATCGCACTGGCCTATCATATGCCGGAGCGCAACTCGCCGGAATATTACGCGATGGGAATTCTTGACCAGATCCTGCTTCAGGGAGACGATTCCAAACTGTCGCAAATGCTGGTGAAGAAAAAAGGTTACTCGGCCAACGTCGGCGGCGGCATCAATCTGCTCGGCAACATGTTCAACTACAACGGGCCGATGTTGTGGATGGGAAATTTGATCCACGACAATACCGTGAAGGCGGACGACATCGTGTCGGCGTGGGACGAGGTAATTACCGAAGCACAAACCGGCATGTACGACAAGGCCACGGTCGACCGCGCCATCGTGAAACTCCGTTCCTCGCTCTACAATAACTTCTCCGGATTGTTCGGCTTCGGAACGGCCGACATGCTCGCGTGTTTCGCGTTGTTCGACGACAATCCGGCCCGGATCAATACGCTTGAAAGTGAATTCAAAAAAGTGACGCCGGAGCTGCTGCAGAAAACGGCGAAAGAATATCTCCGTTCGACCAACAGAACGATCCTCGTTCTGGAACCGAAAACGAGCAAATAACGAAAGGACCTTATCATGAAATCGATTTCCGTTGCATTTTTCGTTGCCGTGCTTCTGCTCGTTCCCCACGGCGCGCCGGCACAGAAACAACTTCCGCCGGAAGGGGGGACTCCCAAAGATTTTTCTCTTCCGAAAAAAGAGGTGATAACGCTGAAGAACGGCATGGAAGCCATTCTGGTACCGTACGGTTCCCTGCCGAAGGTGACCGTTTCGGTCATCGTCCGTTCCGGCAATATCAATGAAAAGAATGATCAAGTCTGGCTGGCCGATCTTACCGGCGATTTGATGAAGGAAGGGACAACCACCCGTTCATCGGAACGGATCGCCGAAGAAGCGGCGGCGATGGGGGGGAGCGTCTTCGTGGCCGTCGGCGACGATCAAACGACGATCGGCGGCGATGTGCTGTCCGAATTCGGACCGTCGATGGTGTCGCTGTTGGCGGACATCACGCGGAATCCGGTTTTTCCCGAAGCCGATCTCGACCGGCTGAAGAAAAATCTCATCCGTCAGCTCACCATTGCCAAATCTTCGCCGCAGCAGCTGGCGCTGGAGCAATTCCGGAAAACGCTCTACGGCGATCATCCGTACGGCATTGTGCTGCCGACGGAAGAGATGGTGAAAAAATATACGCTGGCGGACGTCCAATCGTTTTATAAGAACAATTTCGGCGCGGCGCGCACCCGCGTGTATATCGCCGGAAAGTTCGATATGAAAAAGATGACCGAAGCGGTCCGGACCGCCTTCGACGGCTGGGCCAAAGGCCCCGCACCGCTGGTGAATATCCCGAAACCGAAGACGAAAAAGTCGTTCCACCTGGTGGAACGCCCCGGCGCACCCCAGTCCACCATTTATCTCGGACTGCCGACGATCAATCCGACCAGCAAGGAATATGTGCCGCTGGTCGTCACCAACACGCTGCTCGGGGGATATTTCAGCTCGCGCGTGACGGCCAATATTCGGGAACAGAAAGGGTACACGTATTCGCCTTCCAGTCAGATCTCCTCGCGGTATCATGACACGTATTACCTGCAGACGGCGGATGTAACGACCGATGTGACCGGTGCGGCGTTAAAAGAGATCCTGTACGAGATCAACCGTTTGCAGGACGAACCCCCCTCCGCGGATGAGTTAAAAGGTGTTCAGAACTATATGGCCGGCACGTTTGTGCTGCAAAATTCTTCGCGGCAAGGGATCATCGGCCAGCTGGCGTTCACCCGGCTGCAAGGAATCGGGGACGACTATCTGACGAACTATGTAAAAAATGTCTATTCCGTTACTCCCGCCGACGTTCAGCGGATGGCCAAAAATCATCTGCGCGACGAGGAGATGACCCTCGTGATTACCGGAGACAAGACAAAAGTGGAACAACAGATCGACGAATACACCAAATCGACGATGGATATGGAAAAGAAAAAATAATTCCGGAGAAATTGCCGGAACAACAGCCCGTCCGCACCGGCGGGCTGTTTCGTTTTAAATCGGTGTTGCTTGTCTTCTCGTATTAGATGAAGTATATTTCTTGCGCCATGAATTCGGTCTTCATTTTTATTTTCCTCTTCATTATCGGTTGTGTCTTCGGTGACGGTCCGCTGTACGCCCAGACGGCGGAAGTTTCGGGAAGGGTGTTTCTTCCCGCATTAAAGAAGTCGGGAAGAGTCTTCCGCGGCGAAGTGTACCGCAGCCGGACGGAGGAAAAAACGGGCGCGCAAACCGGCATGGCCGCATCGTCGTCATTCAGCGATGTGGTGATCAGCTTCCATCCGCGGTCGTTCGTTCCGGATCTCACGGCGCCGACCGTTCCGTTTACCATCGTGCAGCGCGGCGCCACGTTCGAACCGCACGTGTTGCCCATCATCCGGGGAAGTTACGTCCGTTTCGTGAATGACGACGAATTTTATCACAACGTCTTCAGCGTAACGCCGGGAAACAAGTTTAATATCGGGCGGCGGCCGACCGGCGATACGACGCTGCGGAAGATCGAGCCGCTGCCGCAGCGGATCACCGGCGTGGGGGAAGTGAAGATTTTCTGCGACATTCACACGCAGATGAATGCGATCATTGTCAGTTTGGAGACGCCGTACTTCACTACGGCGGGAAAAGACGGTCAATTTACGATTCGCGGACTTCCGCCGGGCGAATACGACGTCCGCGTCTATCATCCGCAGATGCCCATGACCACCGAACGGATCGAGCTCGCTCCAGGAGCGTCGACGCAGATGAACTTCACGATGATGCCGTAACATGCGACTGAACATTCAAACAAAACTGTTCCTGCTGCTGATCGGTGTTACGACCGTCGTCCTGGCGAGCGTTCTGGTCTCCATCAACCGGACGCTGACCGAAACAATCGAACGGAAGATCATCGGAGATTTTTCGCAAACGCAGTCCTTTTTCCAAAGCGTGCAAAAACTCCGCTACGACCGGCTGATCGAATCGGCCTCTCTCATCGGCGAGAACTCCACATTCAAGGCAAACGTGGCGCTGGGGGATCCCGCGAGCGTGTATTTCAGTGTGAATGAGTTCGCCAAGTTTGCGTCGGTGGACCTGTTTATCGTTACGGACAACACCGGAAAAGTACTGGCGCGGCTCGGCGAACGGAACCGGTTCGGAGATTTTTTATCCGAACGGGAAAGCGTTTCACGGGCGCTCAACGGCACGCCGTACGATTATTCCCTCGGACTCCCGGAACTCTGGGCGATCGACGACCGGATTTATCAGGTCGTTTCCGTTCCCATCTACACGAACGAAGAGACGATCATCGGAACGCTCACGCTCGGAACACGTTTCACCAAAGTGGAGGCGGCGGAATACAAGGGAAATTCGAATGTCGACATCACCTTGTATCTCGGCGCCACGGTCGTGGCGACGACGGTCGATACCGTACAATTCCTCGGCGTCAGCGCGTTCGGGTTGCAGCACCGGCAGGAGATCGATTCCGTGATCACCGTACTCGCGCCGACGGCCCCGTTTGATACGGAACTGGGCGGCGAACCGATCTATGCGTTTATCAGTCCGCTCGGCATCGGCGCACCGGCGTACTATCTTGCGAGCGTGCACAAATCGCTGGAGCTCCGGATATTGGAATCGCTGCGGCAGAACATCTTCATCACCGGTTCGGTCAGTTTGTTTGTCACCCTGGTGATCTCCATCGTTATCGGGCGGATTTTTTCCGCCCCCGTCCGCCGATTGTCTGCCGCGATGCTGAAGGTGAAGGAAGGGAATCTGGACATCACCGTTGTCCCTTCCAGCAACGATGAGATCGGCACGCTGGCGAAAACCTTCAACGAAATGATTGTGGGACTGCGCGAACGGTTCCATTTGACCAAATATGTCGGCAGCCACACGTTGGAGATGATCCGGAAAACCAACGCTTCCGTCACCGGACTGGGCGGAGCAAAACAGGAATTGGCGATGTTGTTTTCGGATATTCGCGGGTTCACCTCATTCAGCGAACGGCGCGATCCGCTCGAAGTGATCGGCATCTTGAACCGGTATTTAAGCCTGCAGGCGGAGATCGTTTCGACGATGAACGGATCGGTCGACAAATTTGTGGGAGATGAGATGGTGGCGCTGTTCAGCGGTGAAAACGCGCTCCGGCGCGCGCTGCTGTCCGCCATCATGATCCAGCAGAAGATCGCAAAAGAAAACAACAGCACGCATCGTCCGATCACGGTCGGGATCGGCGTGAATTTTGGAACGGTGCTGGTGGGAAACATGGGGGCGGCAAATCGGATGGACTATACCGCCATCGGCTCGGAGATGAACTTGACGGCGCGGCTCTGTTCCTCCGCCGTTGCCGGTCAGATCCTCGTCCCCAAATATTTGATGGATCAATTTGGCACGGAGTTCTCCCTCCGGTCAATTCTGCCGATGTCCTTCAAAGGTTTTTCGGAACAGATGGAGATCGCGGAGATCGACTATGACAAGATTTAGTTATGCGATTGTGATTACGGCGGTGATGATGTCGGTGTCCGCTGCACAGATCGAACTCGGCGGATCGGCGAACGTGGAACTGTCCGCAGGGGGCAGCCGTTCGAATTTTTTGTCCAACGAAATTCCTGCGGCGTTTTCGAAACCGCATGTGTCCGTTCAACAACTGAATCTATTTCTCTTTTCCGATATTGACGACGCATTTCGTTTTACCGGACGGATACAATTTGATACATGGGGAAGCGGCGAACTGAACGCTCCGCGCCTGACACTTGCCCAGATGGAATGGAGCATCGATTCTTCGCTGACGCTGTTGGCCGGAAGGATCATCAGTCCGTTCGGATCTTTTTCCGCACAACCGCCGGCAACGGGGTCGCCGTTCATTTCGGCGCCGCTGTTGTACGGATATTTTGTCAATCTTTCCGAAAACCGGGGATTATGGAGGGAGGCCGGAACAACGGGTGTGTACCGGCAATCCGATGTCGGGGTGACAACGTTATATTTCGGGGGATATGTCACCGGCATCGGCGCACAGTGGTCCATCGTCCCTCAATGGGCGAGCTTAGATGCGGCGATTTCCAACACGTCACTTTCCTCTCCGTCGGGGCAATCGGCATTGAACAACATGACGGTCAGCGGCCGCCTTCTGCTCCGCCCGGCAATTTTTTGGCAGCAGGGAATATCGTTGTCCTATGGCGGAATAATGCAGCGCGATCCCGCCGTTTCCCCGACGGTGGACCGAACAGACGAACTTTCGCGTTCGTCACAGCTGCTGTTCGGCACGGACTGGAAAATCGGCTATTCGTATGTTGAAGTCTCCGGCGAATTCGTCCGGTCGCAATGGAATGTCCCGCGGTTCGATGCCGGCGCGTTTGCCCTCGATGCAACGGGGAAGCTGAAAATGTTTGAGGCGGAAAATTTTTCCTGGTATGTCGACGCGAAATATGAACCGCCGTTCTTCAGCGGAAGCGTGATCGCGCTCCGATACGAACAGATGGTCTTTTCGGCCTATGACGACGGAGCAGGAGTGCGGAAGGATTGGGACGACGACGTCGAACGAATTTCCGCCGCGCTGGGTTATAAATTGGCGAGAAATGTGCTGTGGAAGTTTTCCGTGGCGATACAATCGGCGGGAGGAAAACAGGAGAGTGGATGGAACGCCGTTCGCACGATGATTGCGGTGACATTATAAGTGATAACCAATCGAAGGGGGACATTTCAATGAAACGAATATCGATCTTTGCCGGTCTGTTGATCGTTGCGTTCGGCGGATGTTCGGAAGAAAAGGCGACGGCGGTCGATCCGCCGAAAGAG